>JBGVDU010000100.1:0-4973 GCA_045119555.1 Acutalibacteraceae bacterium
TAGATAAGCGAAATAAACTTATCCATACTTCCGGGGGTTATGCCCTGTTCAAGCTGTTCGCACTCGGCGGCAAGAATTTCCTTAGCCGCCGCGGCATTTTTGCTTCTCAGCGATTTAGCTTTTTTCTGAATCTTATCAATAAGTCCATTCCTGTCAGTGCACAAAAGTTCCGTTGACGGTGTTATGAAAATTTCTTCAACATAGTCCGTTCTACGCTGAGTCATAACATCAAAGTAGTTGATGGTGTCAACCTCATCGTCCCAAAATTCAACACGAATCGGAGCCTTTTCATCGGGCATAAATAAATCAAGAATACCGCCTCGAACGGCATACTGACCCTCACCCTCAACCTGCTCGTACCGCTCGTAACCCGAAGCCTCCAGAACCTCGGTTAATTCGGAGATATCTGCCTTTTCTCCTACCCTTAAAAGAAACGAAGCCTTTTTTAAATTTTGCGGAGGTATAGTGAACTGCGATGCCGCATCAATACACGCAATAACGGCGGTGTAATCGCCTTTCAGAACATTTGAAAGCACCATTAAACGCTGATGCTCGTATTCCCTCGACTGACCGCTCATTTCTCTGAAATTGAAATCACGCAAGGGATACACCAAAGCTTTGCCGCCCATAGAGCTTATATCATTTGCAAGCTGTTGTGCCTCCTGCTCCTCACCGACAATGACGAGTGATTTTTTATTAAGCTGAGAACAAAGAGCCGTAATAACATTAGCCTTGTGAACACCCGTAAGTCCCGTAGCCGCAGATATTCTCCCCTGCGACACCGCCGAATAAAGATTTTTATATTCTTTTATGTGAGAAATAACATCGCTTAAAAAATTCATATTTGCCTCTCTGATTTAGTTATACAAGTTCATAGCCTTATCAATGCTTCCGCTTATGATAAGCTCTACTGCATTTGTTGCTTTTTCCGCAACATCGTCAATCTGTTTTCTTTCATCACTTGAAAATTGTGACAAAACCCAATCTGCCAAATCCCACTTATCGGGCTTATGACCGATACCGATTTTCACTCTTGGAAACGTATCCTTACCGCTAAGATAAATGATACTTCTCATACCCTTTTGACCGCCGTCACTACCTTTGCGTTTCACACGCATAAGACCGACATCAAGAGATATATCATCAAATATTATAATAACATTTTCGGGCGGAATTTTGTAGAAATTCATCGCCTCAACAACAGCCTCTCCGCTATTATTCATATAGGTCTGCGGCTTCATCAAAAGAACCTTGGCATCCCCTATTTCAACCGTAGCACAGTAGGCTTTGTATTTCAGTCTGTCTATTGTCGCACCGTACTTTTCTGCGATGGCATCAACACCGATGAAGCCTGCATTGTGACGTGTATTCTCGTACTTTCTGTCGGGATTTCCCAAACCCACAACTATATGCGTTATACCGCCCGATAACGGTGCGGATTTTTTCTTAAACATTTCTTTTCAGCTCCTTTAGGAAATATATATTTATATTATTAAAATCTCACGATTGATATAGCGTTATATGCTTTGAGGTATCTTTTGTAATTTTCCCCATATTCTTGTCCTCACAAACTGAAAGTTTGCGGGTTCTTTACATAGATAAAATATCCATTTTCAAAAAATGATTCATAAAGATTCCTCAAAATTATATATATGTAAAATCATTTTTCTTTCATTTTTAATTTATCCTTCACTGATTTAACTGTAGTAATCCTGTTTCCAGAACTTCTATCATTTTTTCGATTTTTGTATTTATCAAACCCTCTATCATGACTAACAAACGTTACCTCCTGATTTCCCTTTTTTAGCAATTGACCAGCCTCAGCTTTAATTTGATTGTCAACCGCTTGGTCTCCTGGAGAAACTATTTTTGATGATACATTAGGTCTATTTTGATATTTCCTGTCAAATTTGCGTTTTGCTCCCACTTGCGAAAAAATAGCTCTGACCGTTGTATTTTTTGTTGTATGTTCGATGCCTTTTTGAGCTTCTTTAATATGATTATCACCATCAATAAATATTGTTTGTTTTCTTTGCGGTTGAAATTTCTTGCTATTTTTTTTCGTCTTATTGACTTTGTTTGAACCTTTTCTTTTTTCTTCTTTGGGTATGTTTGGTAATTTTACAGATACACTAGAAGAATTGTATGTATGTCCATATAGACGTCCATAATCTATATTTGACGATGAATTCAGCTGAAAAGTTATTTTCTGTGTACTTCTATTAACAGAAGGTGAATAAGGATTTATAGATGATTTAGTCACTGTTTTTTTTACCGTAATATCATGTACATACGCTGAATCCTTTAACATATCATCATATTTACCATTTATTATTTCTTCTAAGTCCTTTACTACATCTTCTTCAACAATTCCCCAGTTTTTTCCTAAATTATATTCTTCAATAAATTCTTCAATCTGCTTCCGCGAAGGCATTTCATCGAGACTACCAAATGATTCTTTTAATTTTACTAAATATTGTTTATATGAAGAGATAGATTTACTTTTACCTGTTATATTTTTAAGCATCAAAGAACTAATATCTTTCTTAACATCAAGAATAATTATCTGCCAGTCAATAAACAAATTATATTCATCAATAAAAGACTGAACTTCTTCGCTAGAAGGCATTTCCTTAATACCACTAAAAAATTCTTTCAGCCTTTTTTGGTATTCTATATAATTATTTATTTTTTTCCCCAATATACTCTCCTGCCTTTCCCCTCAAAATCGGAATTTCATACTATAACATATAATGCATAAAGTTGCCATTATGCTTAAATCCAAAATCAGTATATAACTTAACACCCATATCTGATGCTGTAATCTGAACAGTACCATAGCCATATTCCTTAGCTTCACTTACTACTCTTGAAAGTAACTCCTTCGCTATACCTTTTCTCCTGTAATTTGGATTAGTGAACATACTGGAAAGCAAACCTATTCTTCCAGAAGGGCATCCAAAATATGGTGGTTTCTCAACAAACGACATTCCACTTGTTCCTATAATCTTATCCTCGTCCATTGCGATCCATGAGACAAATGTACCATCTGCCATATGCCTTTTATAGTAATCTTCCAAATTAGGAACCAAGTCAATTTCTTCTGTAGCACCTTCTTCACGAAGCTGATTAATTCTCATTTGGATAAATGTATCTAATTCATTTTCTGTAAGTCGCTTATATATAATATCCACTCTTTCAAAACCTCCTTAGCTCTAAAAATAGGAATTTACCAATCCGACAAATTCGAATTCATCGACTTCTTATCCCGACACTGTCCTATCCAAAAACAGTCATATCTATCACTTACTCAACCAAAGCATAATACATATAATTTCATTCAAAAATACGATTATAAAAACGCAATTAAGGGCGGACGTGAAGCCCACCCTATAATTTTAATAAACATTTATAAGCTTATGCATACTAAAAGCTGTTTGCATAATAAGTTCAAGTTAATACTTTTCAAGAAATCAAGTATAAAGCGGAGAAACCGGCTTGTCCGAGTAAATTCTCTCGATTGCTTCTGCGAAGTGAGGAGCAACAGGAAGAATTGTGAACTTGTCGATAATCTTCTCTTCCGGAATGTTGATTGTATCGAGGAGGATAACTTCCTTGATAGGACTCTTAGAAATTCTCTCGATTGCAGGACCGGAGAGAACACCGTGAGAAGCGGCAGCATAAACCTCTGTTGCACCGCCGATTTCAACAACAGCCTTTGCGGCGTTGCAAAGTGTACCTGCTGTGTCGATCATATCGTCAACCATGATTACTTTCTTGCCCTTAACGTCACCGATGATGTTCATAACTTCACAAACATTTGCTTTCTGTCTACGCTTGTCAATGATAGCAAGCGGTGTGCCGAGCTTTGCGGCATAGTTTCTTGCTCTTGTTACAGAACCGAGGTCGGGAGATACTACAACGTAGTCATCAGCATTGTTGCCGATCTTCTCCTTGAAGTAGTTTGCAAGAATCGGAGCACCGAGGAGATTATCAACAGGAATGTTGAAGAAGCCCTGAATCTGAGGAGCATGAAGGTCCATTGTAAGAACTCTGTCAGCACCTGCGGCTGTGAGAAGGTCTGCAACAAGCTTAGCTGAGATCGGATCTCTTGCCTTAGCCTTTCTGTCCTGTCTTGCATAGCCGAAATAAGGCATAACAGCTGTAATTCTTGCTGCCGATGCACGCTTCATAGCGTCGATCATAATGAGGATTTCCATAAGATTGTTGTTTACCGGATCATTTGTTGACTGAACGATAAAGCAGTCAGAGCCTCTTACAGACTCGTGCAAAGTTACGGAGATCTCACCGTCGCTGAATGTTGTGCACTCAGACTTACCGAGTGGCAAACCAAGACAGCCTACGATACCCTGAGCAACCTCTTTGCTGGCGTTACCGGAAAAAATCTTAATGTCCTTGCCGTGAAAATTCATACTAATAGCCCCTTTTACTATAATATTTTGTTTGCATATTGTGAAAGAAACAATTTACTTATTAATTATTATTGCCCAACTTCGCCTTTGCGATTTCGTTAAGCTCCATTAACTGCTGTGGGTCGTTTGCACCCAAAACAGTGTCTGCACTTTTTGCCGTAAATGCACAAACGGTTTTTCCCTTGTTCAAAAGAAGAGAAATTGCATCTGTGAGGTAATACTCGCCGCTTGCGTTGTTGTTTGTAAACTCATCAAGAACGGAAAGCAAATCCTCGGTGTCAAACCAGTAGCAACCCGAATTAACCTCATTGATTGCCGCCTGCTGCTGTGTTGCATCCTTTTGCTCCACAATAGCGGAAAGATTATCCTTTTCATCACGAATAATTCTGCCATATCCGTGCGGATTTTCAACCCTTGCGGAAATAACGGTTGCAGAGGATCTCTTTTCACTGTGCAGTTCAAAAGCATTTGCGATTGTTTCGCTGTCCATAAACGGTGCGTCACCGTTTAAAACAACTACATCACCTTTATTTTTGCACA
>JBGVDU010000101.1:0-9717 GCA_045119555.1 Acutalibacteraceae bacterium
TCCTCATTCGTAGTCATTTCTTCACTTGTAGTCAATTCCTCATTTCCATTCATACAAGCACATAAACACATTAACATCAAACAAAGTGTCCCAAAAAGCCAAATTTTTTTCATAATATACCTCCATCAAATTCAAATTTGATGATACCATTATATCAAATTCCATAGACTTGTTCAATCCATTTATCGGTTTCATGCCTGCTGATTTATGACTTCATAAGCCTTATATCTGTTCTTGCGTTCCAATGATTTTTTTCGATTTGCTTTTATTTGTACTCAGACCACCGATTCTAAGATGATTTGCTTATAGAGAAATTCGATAAACTATGTAATGTGCCGATTGTGTGGCTATATCTTTTTAGTCTTAGATGCTAAGCTTGTATTTTACAAATTTTAAAATACAAAAAAGCCCCAAAATTGGGGCTTTCTCGATGTTATTGAAAAATCAATATTCTTTTTATTATCTCTTTGAGAACTGAGGTGCTCTACGAGCTGCCTTGAGACCGTACTTCTTACGTTCCTTCATACGTGGGTCACGAGTGAGGAAGCCTGCCTTTTTGAGGACAGGACGAAGGTTCTCTGAATCGTACTGGAGCAATGCTCTTGAAATACCGTGACGAATTGCACCGGCCTGACCTGTTACGCCGCCGCCTGCTACTCTGCAAACAACGTCGAACTTCTCAGCTGTTTCAGTAAGGTTGAGAGGCTGTCTAACGATTAACTTGAGTGTTTCAAGACCGAAATAATCGTCAATATCTCTGTCGTTGATTGTGATTTTGCCTGTGCCCTGGTAAATTCTTACTCTTGCAACAGAGCTCTTTCTTCTACCTGTGCCGTAGAAATAGTTTGCCTTATCGTACATAAATTAGTCCTCCTTCCTTACTTGTCCCAAACTTCGGGCTTCTGAGCTGTGTGGATGTGCTCTGCACCCTCGAACAAACGAAGTCTGAGCAAAGCATCTCTGCCGATTGTGTTGCTTGGGATCATACCCTTTACAGCAAGCTCCATAGCCTTTGTTGGTCTTGTAGCCATCAATGTGTCATAACGTGTCTCCTTAAGGTGACCGATATAACCTGTGTGACGCTGCCACTTCTTCTGTGTGAGCTTATTACCTGTGAGAACTGCCTTATCGCAGTTGATGATGATTACGTGATCGCCGCAGTCAACGTGCGGTGTGAATGTAGGCTTGTGCTTACCTCTGAGAAGAACAGCAGCCTGAGCAGCTGTACGACCGAGCGGCTTGCCTGCAGCGTCAATGATATACCACTTACGCTCAACTTCGCCTTTTTTAGCCATAAAAGTTGACATAGTCTTTTCCTCCTAAACAAATTGTAAGTTTTGTACGAACTCCACGGTTCGCACTCGTGCCTTATGATAATACCACAGCTTTTCCTCAATGTCAACACATTTTTTTGAAAATTTAATTTACTTTCAAGAAAACTCTTTTAATCTCTTTTAAACTCGTCTAATCTCTCGGATTCTTAATTGCGATTTTTAAAAATGTATTCCTAAAAAAACAAGAAATAATGCGGTTTTTGGTGTGTTGAATATGTATATCGGGTATTTTGGAATTTACCTTATATTATTATCAGCCTTTAAAAATAGAACTCCCCGTACAAGCTTTTTTATGCTTGTATGGGGAGTAACGGTTATTAAGTGTTTGATTATCGGAATTTTGCATAAATCGGATTTTTAAAAAACTTTAAGGTAGATAACGTAGCATTTTATTTGTTAAAATGCGATATCGGTAACTTAATGATTGCTGTTGTCGTTTTCGGCAGATACGGTTTCCTTAACCGCAAATTTTTGCTCGGCTCGGTTGTAAAGTCCGCTAATTGCAAAGCATATCATGCCGCCTAAAATCAAAGCAACAACCCTTGCGGTGCTGTTTGCGGAGCTTATATCAACTGTTACAAGCTTCAGTACGCAAATTATTATTACCGACAAGCCGTAAAGTCTTAAACCCTTTGCCTGAGTGGTAAAGCCAAGAATTACGCACAGCAGAGCGGTCAACATACATATTATGCTGAAAATGTATGCTATAACGAAAAAGCTTGTAAAGCCGTTGCAGAATGAAATAACAAAAACGGTGAAGGTTAAGCCTGCGAGAATTTGTTTAAATACAGAGCTTGATTTTATCCATTCTCTTGCCAAAATTGTATAAAGAGCGGCACACACAAGCATCAGAAGAACTTGAATTATGTAATATGAAATAGTGGTTGACGATATAGCTAATGACATTTCGATAAAGCTTAAATAAAGCACGATTACCGATATAATTCTTATGATTGTATGCAAATAATTTTTCTCTTGTCCGCTGTATTTTATAAGCAGTGCCGTAAGATTGAATATAGCAAGCGTTATAAGGCTTATGGATGCCGGTAAGGAAAATTCCGACAATAATATAACGGCAACGGCTGAGATGCTTAACCATAAATATCCTATGGTTTTTAACATAAGAAGGTTTTTCTGTCTGCCCTCATCATTTTGGAGATACCACAGGAAGAAGAGGATTACACATGTTATTACCGTATATACTGCACCGAGCGACAAAAGACCGATGTCTTTTAAATCCTGATAGCCAAGCAGCAGCATCAGCATTGCATCAATTCCCAGTAACAGAAGTGTGAATATATATAGCTTGTTGTTCCTTGTCAGCTTGAATATCACAAGCATTGCAACGGTAAGAACGAAGAAGAACGGTCTGCAGGAGAGGGTGTCTGCATATATGCTTGCAACAGTGAAAACATTTGAAAATCCCATGCAGAGAGAATTTATAAAGAAAGCAAATGTTACACCTGTAAATATATACCAAGCAGTAGATTTTGACTTTAATTCTGCAATCGCAAAGAAGTAGTAAAGTCCCAAGCAAGCAAGTATAAGAATTATGCGAATTACATAAGACATTATTTGACTGTTGCTTGTTATTTCGATTGAAATCGGAATAAAGCTTGTGTAGACAAGCAGTATCGACACGGCTTTAATAATCCACTTTAAATAATTGTTATTTTCTCCCGCATATTTGCAGATATGAGCAATAATGTTTATTCCCAAGAGAATTATCAGTGTAAGAGAAAGGGCAGTGCTGAATTTTTCTACAAACTGAGGGGTGATAGCAATAATCGAAATGCTTACCCATAAATAGCCTATGGTTTTTAATATAATGAGGTTTTTCTGTCTGCCTTCATCATTTTGGAAATACCACAGGAAGAAGAGTATTGTACATGTTATTACCGTATATACTGCACCGAGCGGTAAAAGACCTATGCTTTTTAAATCTTGATAGCCAAGCATCAGCATAAGCATTGCATCAATTCCCAGTGACAGAAGTGTGAATATATAGAGCTGATTGTTCTTTGTCAGCTTGAATATTGCAAGCATTGCAACGGTAAGAACGAAGAAAAACGGTCTGCAAGAGAGTGTGTCTGCATATATGCCTGCAACAGAGAAAACATCTGAGAAGCCCATGCAGAGAGAATTTATAAAGAAAGCAAATGTTACACCTGTAAATATATGCCAACCGGTAGATTTTGACTTTAAGCCTTCAATCGCAAGGAAGTAGTAAAGTCCCAAACAAGCAAGTATGAGAATTATGCGAATAGCATAAGACATTATTTGACTGTTG
This sequence comes from Acutalibacteraceae bacterium, assembly GCA_045119555.1. Lineage (GTDB taxonomy): Bacteria > Bacillota > Clostridia > Oscillospirales > Acutalibacteraceae > RUG592. Next base: position 3,625 of record JBGVDU010000101.1, read on the forward strand.
TTTGTTATGTCGCTTGAAATCTGATTAAAGCTTATGTATACAAGCAGTATCGACGCTGTTTTTATAATTCCCTTTAAATAATTGTCGTTTTCTCCTGCATATTTGCAGATATGAGCAATGATGTTTATTACCAAAAGAATTATCAGTGTAAGAGAAAGAGAGGTGCTGAATTTTTCGACAGACAGAGGGATAATAACAATAATCGAAATGTTTACCCATAAATACTCAATCGTCTTGAAAAGCAGGTGGTGCTTTTCTCTGCTTTCCTCGTTTTGGTTGAACCACTGAAGGAAAATAATTGAACATATTATTGCTAAGTAGATAAAGGCTAAGGCTGTGAGGTGATTTTTAGCTAAGCTGTTGTAACCAAAGAAGGTCATGTACAGCATGTCACAGCTAAGCAGGAAGGTTACTAAGCGATTAAGGCTTTTGTTGTTTGTGAATTTGATTATTGCAATAATTGCTGTCGCATAAACAAAGATGAACGGAACATTGTTCAAAACATCTCTGTACTCTGCTTGAAGCAGAAGCATTAAGGTAATAAAGATTGAGTTGACCCAGATTGAAATGTTTGCAAGTTTATCGTGGAAATTCAGCTTTTCACTCATAAAGAGCGTTACGGCTAAATGTATTACAGTAACCACACAAGCCGCAATAGCGGGGTAAATGTGATTTGTTATGCCATAGCCTTCACGAAGTACAACGAAAAATACATTGCCGACACTTATCAATATTCCGACTGCCCACAGGACTTTGTTTGCTATGTGAATGGCTATCGGAATGTTTTTATTCGTAATTGCTTCTTTATCATTGTAAAGCTTAGTTGTTGAAACAGACAACAGGTAGGAGATAAAGGAAATGCCGAGTGTCTGAATTGCAAAGAGTACGGCAACCGTGCCTGCCGACAGACCGCCTAATCTTAGTAAAGAGTTGTTAAGGGTGTTAAGCATGACAATGGACGAATAAACCAAAAGGCTCATAGATGTTAAAAGTCCAAAGCGATATGTTTTTTTACAACAGAAGATATTACCTAAAATTATTACAGTGATTGACGCTATTTGATAAATAACGGGTAAAATCATGTTCGCAGCGGAGAAGCCGAGCGAAAAGGCACAGCAAACGGAAATAGCCATACCCATGTGTGCTGTTACGCTGAGAATAACCGAATCGAGAAGCTTTGAAATAAACAGTGCGGCAATTATCCATACAAGCAGTAACGAAAAGGCTATAAAGTCAGGGATAGCATTGAAATAAATATGCGTTACAAGAATGGTGATAAATAATGCACCGAAGCCACAGCCTGTAAGACCGAGTGAAAAAATAGTTTTGTTCTTACGTGTAAGCATTGTGCCAAGTGTGATTACACCGACACTGATAATGTGCATTCCTACCATTTTTACTGTTTGGTTTATATCGAGCGTGCCGAAGAGAATAAGTCCGATAAAAACGAGCAGAGATGCCACTATATTGAGCAGACGTGTACCAATCCAGTTTTCGAGTGATTTGAATTTTTCCTTTTCGACTAAAGGCTTGGAGGGCGGAGCGTAATTGCTCCTGTAATTCGGAACGCTGTGCATACCGTTTGTATTTGGAATATTGGGTGTATTGACCGCATTTTGCGTGTAGGCAGGCACACCATGCTGAATCGGCGGTTTTGGCAATGGCTGACCGACCGACCTATTTTGCGGCGGAATATTTTGAGCAATACCTGCCTGCGGTACGCCCTTCGGTGCATAAGGATTTACGTTGCCGACGGGTGGTTGTGCAGTCTGCGGAACACTTTGACGATGTGTGCTTTGCGGAGCATTTGTGCCGATTGCCGCCACATTTTCTTTCGGTGGATTTGTATTCCGCACAGCCTCCGTGACGTTGTCGTGCAGGGGAACATTTTGTACGGGTGTGCTTGTTTCCTTATTATCCGTCCGTTCGTCGCTTTCCTCATTGGGCGGATCGGTTCCCTTTAACAGACGTTTGATTTGATTATAGTTAAAAAACGTTTTTCTGTTTAAGTCTTCAAATTTTTCGTTTAGCTGTCTGTTAAGCAAATCTATTTGCTGATTTTGCGTGTCAATTATCTTTTGAAGCCGATAAATCCACATAAAGCATATGATTATAGCTATAATGGAAATTATTGTCATTCTTTACGCCTCCTTTTTAAGCTACATTAAATCCTTTAGATCATCAATATTAAACGATGATGCCACAACCTTGCAGTCGTGTGTAAGCAGTCGATAATGCTGAGAAACTATATTCTGTTCAATTATATACTTGTCGTTTTCAAGTATGGTTTTCCACCAAATTCTTGTTGTGTTGGCTTGCCTGTAATCGGGTTCGGATTTTTCAAAGGCAATCATGTGGATTATTTCCTGAGGACTTGTGTTGAATGTATCGTTAAGTATTTGACTTTGACAAAAAACGGAGCAAAGCACAACACTGCCCGACCAACCGAGCGATGAACGACCCTTCTCGATTTCGACCAATGTTTTTTTTGAAATGCCAAGCATAAGAGCCATTTTTTCCTGGCTGAAGGAAAACTCGGTTCTTACGAATTTCAGTTTATTGTTGCAAATAGCGATAAATTCATCTCTGTCCAACGTATCTCCTCCTTGTTTACAGTGTCAATTAACATGTTATGGTGTAATTTTACACTATCAGTGTAAAATTGTCAATTAATGGATTGTAAAAATAAATAAAAAATATTTGTATAAATTTATTTGATTTTAGTCAATTTGTGTGGTACGATATGAATATACAATGTTGCATTTGGAGGAATTGACTATGATTATACTCGCTTCGGCATCACCACGCAGACAGGAGCTTTTAAAGCTTATTTTTGATGACTTCGCAGTTGAACCTGCCGATATAGATGAAACAGTACGAAAGACCATTGAGCTTACACAGTATCCCGAATATTTGGCACTGAAAAAGTCACGTCACATAGCAGAAAAAAGACCGATTGACGATGTCGTAATCGGCTGTGACACGGGTGTGTTTATAGATGACTTGATGCTCGGAAAACCGAAGGATAAGGAGCAGGCTAAGGAAATGCTGAGAATGCTGTCGGGTAAAACGCATAAGGTAATTACGGGCTGCAGTGTGTTTTATAAAGGAATGAATATAAGCTTTTCCGAGGTTACCGAGGTCGAATTTTATCAGCTGACGGATGCGGAGATTGACGAGTACGTCGCAACGGGTGAACCTATGGATAAAGCAGGAGCCTACGGCATACAGGGCAAGGGTGCGTTGCTTGTAAAGAGAATAAAGGGTGACTATTATAATGTAATGGGTTTGCCTGTGGGAGCATTAAAACAGAAATTGAAAATGCTTTTATAATTATATTCAAAAAAAGGAGCAGGATATGAAAATAAAAGGCGTAATGTTTGATATGGACGGTCTGATTCTCGATACCGAAAAGCTGTATCAACGCTTCTGGAGAGAAGCCTCGCAGATATGCGGCTATGACATGTCACCAGAGCAAGCATTGAAGCTGAGAAGTCTTGATAAGAATTTGGCAAAAGCTTTGTTGAGGGATTTTTTCGGAGAGGAATACGACTACCAAAGGGTGCACGATATCCGTGTTAAGCTTATGGCAGATTATATAAGTAAAAACGGAGTGTCCGCAAAAGACGGAGTGTGCGAGCTTGTGGATTATTTGAAAGCGAACAATTATAAAATCGCAATCGCCACGGCAACGAATTACGAACGGGCAAATCAGCATTTAACGCTTGCAGGTGTGCGTAATTGCTTTGATGACAATATAATTTGTGCGTCAATGCTTAAAAGAGGCAAGCCTTATCCCGATATATATTTGTATGCTTGCGAAAAATTGGAATTGCCCTCGGAGAACTGCATGGCTCTCGAGGATTCACCAAACGGCATTAGTGCGGCATATTCGGCAGGGTGTGTACCCGTAGCCGTGCCCGATACCTCGGAAATTGAAAAGGAAATAACGGAAAAGGCATACGCCGTTGCAAAAAGTTTGTTTGATGTAAAGGATATACTTGAGGAAATAAAAAATAAAGGTTGATTATTATCCGCCGATAGAATATAATTAAATAAATGGCTAAAGTCGAAAGAGAGGTAGCTTTGATGCAAAAAGAAGAACTTATACTTATTTTAGACTTCTGCGGTCAGTACAATCAGCTTATCGCAAGAAGAGTTCGTGAGTGCAACGTATATTGCGAAATCGTTCGCCACGATATTTCAGCAGAAGAAGTAAAGAGCAGAGGGGCAAAGGGCGTTATCTTTACGGGCGGCCCGGCAAGTGTTTACGGTGAAAATGCTCCTAAGTGCGACCCCGAAATTTTTAATCTTGGAATTCCTGTTTTGGGCATTTGCTACGGAATGCAGCTTATGACATACACACTCGGCGGAAATGTTCAGAGAGCCGATAAGAGAGAGTATGGCGAAACACAGGTTGAATTCAGTGAATCCGTTCTTTTTGACGGCTTTGGCAGTCAAAATGTTTGTCTTATGTCGCACACAGACTATGTAGACAAGCTTCCCGAGGGCTTTGAGAAAATTGCAGGTACAGATTCATGTCCGTTTGCAGGTATTCAGAACAAAGAAAAGAATTTCTACGGAATTCAGTTCCACCCCGAGGTTAACAATACAGTAAACGGTATTCAGATTATTGACAACTTTGTTAAGAAAATATGCGGCTGCAGCGGCAGTTGGAAGATGTCCTCCTTTGCAAAGGAAACAGTTAAGGCATTGAAGGAGAAAATCGGCGACGGCAAGGCTCTTTGTGCATTGTCGGGCGGTGTGGATTCATCTGTTGCGGCAGCTCTTCTCAACGAGGCGATCGGCGAGAATTTGACTTGCATCTTCGTAGACCACGGTTTGCTCAGAAAGAACGAGGGCGACGAGGTAGAAGAGGTATTCGGCAAGAGATTTAAGTCGAAATTCATCAGAGTAGATGCCGAGGAGCGTTTCCTCAGCAAGCTTGCGGGTGTTGAGGACCCCGAGAAAAAGCGTAAGATTATCGGCGAAGAGTTTATTAAGGTGTTCGAGGAAGAGGCAAAGAAAATCGGTGCCGTTGATTACCTTGTACAGGGTACAATTTATCCGGACGTTGTAGAAAGCGGCAAGGGTATCGGTGCGACAATCAAGAGCCACCACAACGTAGGCGGCTTGCCGGATTATGTTGACTTTAAAGAAATTGTAGAGCCTTTGCGTGACCTCTTTAAGGACGAGGTTAGAAAGGTAGGCAGAGAACTCGGTATTCCCGACCATTTGGTTGACCGTCAGCCTTTCCCCGGCCCCGGTCTTGCAATCAGAGTGATCGGAGATATCACAAAGGAAAAGCTTGATATTTTGCGTGATGCAGACTACATCTTCCGTGAGGAAATGGAGCGTGACGGCATTAACAAGCAGTCAAATCAGTATTTCGCCGCACTTACAAACGTAAAAAGCGTAGGTGTAATGGGCGATGACAGAACTTACGACTATATGGTAGCCCTCCGTGCAGTAACAACGGTAGACTTCATGACAGCAACCTTTACCCGTGTTCCCTACGACACACTCGAGCGTGCTTCCGCAAGAATAGTAAACGAGGTTAAGCACGTTAACAGAGTTGTGTATGATATAACAAGTAAGCCACCGGCTACTATTGAGTATGAATAACCATTTGTGAAAATCAAGCCTTTATTTACACGTGTTCCAAACAAAAAGTGTTAAGTTTTGGCAACGATTTGGCAACATAATCTAACGCAAATGTGTTAAGTGAAATATTATATTAATTGCATTTAAATAAGACCTTACTGAAGTTCTTTTCCAAACTGGAAAGGAATTTTGGTAAGGTCTTTTTCAATTTATCTGATTTTTTCTTGTATGGTCTGTTGCCACTAGAAAATGGAATTAAAGCAGACCTCGCTTCTTCATTTCTTCTGACAATGCATCCTGTAGTTCGGCATCCAGTTTGTCAGAGATGGCATTCTTTACATAGCCGGCGGTTGGTTCAATGTTTGGGAAGTTATATCTCCAATTGTCATAGTCATCTTCGGAAAGTTCGCCTTGTTTATACTTAGAGTACTGGCTAAGCCAGGCGAAGAACATAGGTGCTATCTGGTCGTAAGCCTGATGATTTTCGTC
>JBGVDU010000102.1:0-3020 GCA_045119555.1 Acutalibacteraceae bacterium
CATCAGTAAATTGAGTACCGGTAGCATCAAAAATCACGTTTTGAAGAATAAATGTGTATTTGCTGTTAAGAGTATAAGCAAACCTATCAGCTGTCACCTTCCCTTCGTCATCAGTATCTTGCGAGTTTGTTGCGTTAAGAAGCATATAACCGTAGTACGTACCCTTAATGTCGTCTTTAATTGTAATATTGCCTTTCGGAGTGTTAGTGTCCGCACTTGCTACACAAGTCATACCAAGCAAAAATACAACTGCTAACAGCACCGAAAAAATTCTTTTAACATTTTTCATTTTGTTATTCCTCTCTTTAGTTATATTTTTGATTCTTACAATTTTCATTGGGAGAATATCTCCTCCCTTCTGCGTTTAAGCTTTCTGAACATTAGTAGTGTTGACAATAGTGTAAGCAAGCCTCCGCATACATATACATAAGGTTCATAACCGCCCGAAGCAGGAAGTTCATAGCTTAAGGTTCTGTTTACTACTTGAACAGTTACCGTTTTGAAATAATCTGCATGCTCAATCTTGCGTACCGTATCATCTATGAGATAACCGTCCGTCGGTGCCTGTAACTCTAAAACAAGGTAATCATCTTCTTTCAGAGTGTTCCAAAGTATTACACCGCTGTCATTTGTTGATACTATGCTCGTAAGGTAATAAGTTTTCAACCCATGCGTTAATTCCGTATCGGGATTTGTGTTCAATGAGTTATCCTCGACAAGCTTTGAGTACTCATCATCTTCCAACTTATCACTCTCGTTCGGACTATACAAACCAAACACTGCGTTTGCAAGAACTTCGTCATTCTCGTCTGTTTTAAGAATGCTTAATTCCCAAAGGTTTCTGCGATTTTCGGCAGTTATGTATGTCGGCTTATCGTTCTGATAAGTAAACGTATATGTATTGCCAGAAAGACCGCTGATATTGTCATAAGAATAATTCTCATCTGTCGGCAGTTCAAGAACGGTATATTTTTGACCGTCAACCCAGTTGAACTTTTCGCTGCCTTCACGCCATCCCAAAATGCTGCTGTAAGAATAGGATTGTGTTTCAATCAAAATCTTATCGGATTCGCTCATGCCATTCTCGACATTAAGCTCAATATAAGTATATTCCGTGTCTGCAAGCTTATCAGCGATTTCAGACTCTTTCGTAAGCTCGCTCAAGCCTGAAATTGCAGAACCCTTGTAAACGATGAATCGGAAGGTTGTGTCCTCCTCGGCTGTCCAGCTGTCGCCGACATCGTTTTTAAGAAGTTTCTGAATACGCGGAACACTCGGCATTCCGACACCTACTTTGAGAGGTGCGGCTTCTTGTGGGAAGGAGCTTCCGTAAGAAACATAATGGTAACCGAAGCTGTTCCATGCAAACTGCTCGGGGCTCGGATCACCGTCTATTACAGCATCAAACTTAACAGTAATATCGGCACCGCTCTTCATAAGCTCACCTGTTTCTTCTTCGATGGTAATTCTGAACGAACGAATGTCTATATTCTGAGAAACAGCTGTATCATAGTCGTACCAATCTGTTCCCACTCCGCTCCAGTCATCCGTTCCGAAAGAAGTCTTATTAGTAAACTGTATTGTGTAATGAGTATCATCGAGCGTTTTGACAGTATCGTCACTGTAATAGATTGCAATTACAAAATTCGGATCGTCCGCAAGATTTATTTGGAAATCGCTGAAACGATAATCATCGTCCAGGAACGATCCGTGGTCGCCAACCTCGGGGAGGTTATCAATTATAATAAGAGAAGACAGCGGAACGAGTGAACTGTTTACAGTCAATGTATAAGTAATATTCTTCTCATCTTCATCAACTATAATATAGTTCTTATCCTGGAGAGATGTTGCGGAATTATTGGCATTATCCGTCTCTTCAACCTTCTTATAGGAAGTTGTTGCGTTACCGTAAGTAACAGAAATCTGTGCACTATTACGAACAGAAGGCATCTCATTGTAAGTAACATTATTTCCCTTTGTAACCAACTCATTGCTGTAAGTCTGAGTATTCGGTGTAACAAAACATGTGTTGTAATACACCTTATTTGCCATTGATGAACCACTTATAAAGTTGGTAGGAACTTCAAGTGTAACACTGCCGCCCTCGGGAATACTCAGCTTATCGTTGTTCATTCTGAGATCAAGAACGTAGTTATTTGTTGCAGAATCAAGCGAAATGCGTACATCAAATGTAAATGCACCCGCAGAGGCAACGGAAGCATGGTTAATAGTAACCCAATCCCCGTCAAGGGTAAGAGTATATGAAGTGCCTGTTTCCGAAGTTTTCACTGTTACACTTTTACCGTCACTTGACCAGCTGCCGAATGTCAGCAGGTTAAACGAATCAATATCACCGCCGCCGTTAAAATCAAACGACATTGTGACTGAGCCTGTGAAACGGAACGGATACTGAATTACATCGGAGATAGTATAATCCATTATCGGATAACTACCGTCATTGTAAGCTGTGACTTTCCAAGTAATCGTATCGGTAAATGCCGCATAGTCTGTACTGCTCTTGTCTAATCCGTTGGAATCGGTGACCTTTTCAACACTCTTTGTAATTCCCGGAACTATCTGACCACGCTTAACTGTAACATTGGAACCAAGCCACTGTGTTGATGCGTTTCCGTCGCTGAAGCCGAGAGCCTTCGCAGAGCTAAAATCGTACAGATAGGATTCACCGTCATTCTTATTCGCAGAATTGCCCAATATGTCATTGGCCGTAACCTCAACATTTTCGGCAATCTTTACACCCATGCCGTTATAGTTGAAATATTTCATTGCAACATTGTTTTCGGCTGAATCCAAGGTATCTGCCGCAGTATTAGTTCTGCAATAGAATGAGATAACGAGTGCCTCACCGGGATACAGGAAACACTTATTATAGTTCTCATCGTATGCAATGGCTGCACTGTCTATCGACGAAGGCTGAGATATTTGGAATATAACATGCTCTTTGTCGTCATTGGTGTCTAACAACGCACCTGAAATGTTTGCTTTTTTGTACGTTACTGTAC
>JBGVDU010000103.1:0-2524 GCA_045119555.1 Acutalibacteraceae bacterium
CTTTATCCTCACTCTCTTTGTCGCAAACAAGAGAAAGGCAGAAAGCTCTCAGGACGGTTTTTCTGTAAAATGGCTTCCCAATGTTATTAAGGCAGGTGTGTCTGTTGTAGCAGGCGGCTTGCTTGGATTCACATTTGCATCGACTTCCGCATTGACTACCTCCTCCGAGACAAACAATTTGGGCATCTACTTTTTCTGGTACATTATCGTAAGCTTTGTTGCCTTCGCCGTTCTTCATGTGATTTTTGCAAGAGGAAAAGGAAAAATATTGCAGTCCGCAATTATCTACATCGCAACAACAATAGCTTCTCTTGCCCTTGTTATAGGCATGTCATACGGAATGGGAATCGACACCTACGTTCCGTCCGCCGATTCCATAAAATCGGTTTGTATTGACAATTACGAATTGCAGGACCCGGAAAACATTCAGATTGTTACCGAGCTTCACCAAGCCATTGTAGACGGTATTCGTAGTGAATCAAAAGGTTACCCGTACTACTTCGGTGCTTCGGATTGTTATTACAGCAGTGTTTACGAGGTCTATGATGCCTATTACTATAACGAAAGCTCATCATACCTCTACTCGGATTACAGCACAACAGCGACTATTGACGAAGAGGACGAACTTACTTATGTAGATTACGTCAGAATGTATCCGTACGTCAATCCCTTCTATTGCAATATTTCATATAATAAAAAGCTTGGCTTTGATGTGGAAAGAACCTACTACATCACAGCAAACATGGCATCATCGGGCTGTTACGACATGGAAAAAATCAACAGTCTTATTCAACGTCTTGTTTCCTCTGAGGAATACAAAAAGCTTGATAACAGCTACATCTTCGATGAGACTTCACGCCCCAACGCCAAAATTTCCTCTGTAACTCTCACACACTACACACTCAACGAGAGCGAAAACAGCTACTATATGTCGGGAAGTGCAAATCTTAATACAGACGAGGAATTCCTAAACGGCTTGTACGAAGCACTCAAAAAGGATATTCTTGCCGACGGTGAATATGTAACCTGCTTCACAGAAAGCTTTTCCGATATTATCGGCAGCAATTATGCCCTTATCACAACAGAAGCGAGTGCTTACGGCAAAGATGAGGTTTATTATGTACCCGATATTTATATCAAGGACAGCTATACAAACACTTACGATTATCTCGCAAAGAACGGTATCACAATAACACCGTCCTTTGACCTCGGTAATTATAACTCATCAAGCTACTACGATGATTTTAATGCCTTTGTAGACACAGGTAACTACTATTACTTAAAGAGCATCGTTACAAAAAACTGTAAAACATGGGCAGTTATAATCTGCGAAAACCTCGGTATTGATTATGACGAGTGGGCAGACAAATACTATGACAGCTACGCAACAGCACTTCTGAATCAAAGCTCAAAGCTTTTCAAGGAAATGCAGGAGGAAAACGGCTACGGCGATGCTGAAAGCAGCTTCATATACGAATATGCGTACTACATTCCAACCACCGAAGAGGCAGAAGCCTTAGTAGGCGAGCTGATGGCATTTGCAACGGAATATATTACAGACCGTTCCGGCTTGAGCAGTGACACAGATACAGATGAAACAACCTCGGAGCAAACAGCTTCCGATAATACGGAATCAACAGATACGCAAGCAAATCAGACTTCATCTCAAGAAGCCACCGCTTCGGAAGCAGCTCAGACTTCATCACAAGAAGCCACAGCTTCGGAATCAACAGAATCCGACAAAAGTAATGCTGATACCGATTCTTCAAAAGAGAACACCTCAGCCGCACAAACAACAGGCTCCGCCGCTTGATAAATTTATTTGAAATCTTTTCAGCTATTCCAAATGTGATAATGTGATATTGATACTATTGATATATGTATTGAAAAATATGTATCGAGAAAATATATTGAAATATATAACTAAATATATTTATCAAAAATATATTTTTAAAAGATTTCCTTTAATCAACGGCATATAATACTGATTTCTAATTAAAACCTTAAATTGTTTTCGAGGAAATTAGACCGAATAGAATAAAAGCGGTCTATTGGAATTCGGCACAAATTGCGTACCCCTCTCTTCACAGGCTGTCGGGGAATCCTACACCTTTATTGACTTTTTCTTGACTTTCATGTTACTCCCCCGACAGCCTATTAATCAGCGTATTACTTCAATTAGCATATATACCCCAAAAGCACCAACCGTTCGACTACCGAGCGGTTGGTGTGCTTTTATTTCAAGAAATAAGACGAATGAAGTCTGACACCCATAAAGTATTTTTTGAAACCGTATTTCGGAATTTAACACCTGAATTCTATTCGTTGTTTTATAAATGTTTGGCATTAAGCAATATATCCGTTACTTTTTAGGTGTTAAGTACCGAACCACTTTAAGCTTGTTTAGGCTGATAAAAAAATTTTTAAAAACATCTTAAATCTGTTGCATAAAAAGCATTAATCGGAATATAATGATATTGTAAGAAAACTTCCGCCCAAATAAATCCCCCCATTCCCCCAACAA
>JBGVDU010000104.1:0-8204 GCA_045119555.1 Acutalibacteraceae bacterium
GAGTATAAAGGAGTTTCGCACTCTGCGGAGTGCGACCAAAGACGCTGTCTTTGGAATCTGCAAGCCTTTGAAAAGGCTTGAGCGAAACTTAAATAGGTAATTTCAAGGGGTTTTGGTTGCGTATTGATGAAAAATATAGTATAATTAACTCAATTTAAGTCGATTTTCAACAACACATTTTATATCTGTCAGCCGTATTTGGATAATCTCCGAATACGGCTTTTTCAGTATTCAAAGTTATCCGTTATGTAAAAAAATAGACTGCCTATTAAAAGACAGTCTACTTTTTGATTTAATTTAATTAATTGTTATCCTCGTTTAAGCCACAGCACTTCTTGTACTTCTTACCGCTTCCGCATGGGCATGGATCGTTGCGTCCTACCTTTTGCTTTACAGTCTTGCGGATTGTCTTTGGCTTGCCGCTTTCGGGGTCAGAGCTTGTCCAAGTCGGATTTGCAATTTGCTCTCTCTTGATTACCATCTGGATAGCTTCCTGCTCCTGCTCGGATTCCTTTTGTGCGTTAATCTCAGCTTGCTTTTGGAGCTCCAATCGCTTCAGCTGTAACTCTCTTGCCTTCTGAATTTCTGCCATAACTTTCTGCTGTGCATAAATTTTCTTCGGTGCAACAAGCATGAGCTTAACGGTGTCTTGGCGGATAGTTTCAATCATCTCGTCGAACATGTCAAAGCCTTCAAAACGGTACTCAACAACGGGGTCACGCTGAGCAAATGCTCTCAAACGGATACCCTGCTTGAGCTGTTCCATAGCGTCGATGTGATCCATCCAGTGCTTGTCTACGCTCTTGAGCAAATATACACGCTCTGCCTCACGCATAACCTCAGGCGGCAAAAGCTTTTCGTTCTCTTCGTAGATGTTTTTAGCCTTTTCAACAAGCTTTTCAATAACGTATTCTCTTTCTGTTTCCCGAAGTTCTTCCTCTGTGAGGTTGAAGTCCTCGTCGTTATCCTCGAGAAGCCAGCCCTTGTAGAATTCTTTAAGACCCTCGAAGTTCCATGTTTCCTTTGTATAGTCCTCGGGGAGATATGTCGCAACGGTAGCTTCAACCGTTTGCTCAATCATCTTTATTATAGTTTCTCTGATATCATCACCGTTGAGTACCTGGTCACGCTGCTCGTAGATGATACCACGCTGAGTGTTCATTACATCGTCGTACTGGAGTACGTTCTTACGAATTTCAAAGTTTCTGGATTCAACCTTTTGCTGTGAGCTTTCTACAACCTTGGAAAGAGCCTTGCTCTCAAGCGGAACATTTTCTTCTACGTTGAAGGTGTTCATAATGGTTTTGATTCTGTCGCCTGCGAAAAGTCTGAGTAAATCGTCCTCGCCCGAGAGGTAGAAGCGTGATTTACCTGGGTCACCCTGACGTCCTGCACGTCCTCGGAGCTGGTTGTCAATACGGCGTGATTCGTGGCGTTCTGTGCCCATGATGAACAAACCGCCTGCGTTTCTTACCTCTTCAGCCTCGTCCTTGATTTCGTCCTTGAATTTTTGGTTAAGCTGAGTGAAAAGCTCTCTTGCCTTCAAAATATCCTCGTTGTCGGTATCTGCAAAGCCTGTTGCCTCGGCAATGAATTCTTCGGGAATACCCTGCTTTCTCATCTCTGCCTTTGCCATGTACTCGGCATTACCGCCGAGAATAATATCGGTACCACGGCCTGCCATGTTCGTAGCGATTGTAACGGCACCCTTTTTACCTGCCTGTGCTACAATTTCGGCTTCCTTTTCGTGGTGCTTTGCGTTGAGCACATTATGCTTGATACCACGCTTTTTGAGCATAGAGCTCAAAAGCTCGGATTTTTCAATCGAAATAGTACCTACAAGCACAGGCTGTCCATGCTTGTTTGCTTCGATAATATCTTCAATAACTGCTTCATACTTACCCTTTTCCGTTGAAAAGATTGCGTCGGGCAAATCCTCACGGGCAACGGGCTTGTTTGTCGGAATCTCAACAACGTCAAGCTTGTAAATCTCGCCGAACTCTGCTTCCTCGGTCATAGCCGTACCTGTCATACCTGAAAGCTTTGAGTAAAGACGGAAGTAATTCTGGAATGTGATAGTCGCAAGTGTCTTGCTCTCGCTCTCAACCTTTACGCCCTCTTTAGCTTCAATAGCCTGGTGCAAGCCCTCGTTGTAGCGTCTGCCGTGCATAAGACGGCCCGTAAATTCGTCAACGATAATAACCTGGTCATCTTTAACAACATAGTTAATGTCACGCTTCATAACGCTGTGTGCCTTGATAGCCTGGTTGATGTGGTGCTGAATTTCAAGGTTATCAGGGTCAGTAAGGTTTTCGATTCCGAAGAACTTCTCAACCTTTTTAACGCCTACCTGTGTCAGTGTAGCGGTGCGTGCCTTTTCGTCTACGATGTAATCAATGCCGTTTTCCTTATAATAATCCTCGTTATCCTCTTTTGAGTCGATTTCCTCAAAAACCTTCTTTTTAAGAGTTTTTGCGAGAGTATTTGCTTTTTCGTACATCTCGGAGGACTTATCTCCGGGGCCCGAAATAATAAGCGGCGTTCTTGCCTCATCAATGAGAATTGAGTCAACCTCATCGACAATGGCAAAGTTGTGGCCTCTTTGAACCTTTTGATTTTTGTAAACAACCATGTTGTCACGAAGATAGTCAAATCCAAGCTCATTGTTTGTAGCATAAGTGATATCAGCCGCATAAGCCGATTTTCTGTCCTCGGGTCTTAAATCGTGAACGATAAGACCTACCGTAAGACCCAAATAGCGGTAAAGCTTGCCCATCCATTCGGAGTCACGGCGAGCGAGGTAGTCGTTCACAGTTACAACGTGAACGCCCTTGCCTGTGAGTGCGTTAAGGTAAGCAGGCAATGTAGCAACAAGAGTTTTACCTTCACCTGTTCTCATCTCACTTATTCTGCCCTGATGAAGAATAATACCGCCGAGAATCTGCACGGGGAAGTGCTTCATGCCGAGAACTCTCCAAGCCGCTTCACGGCAAACTGCGAAAGCATCGGGAAGAATATCGTCGGTAGTTTCGCCCTCAGCAAGTCTGTCCTTGAGCACCTGTGTCTGGCTTTTTAGCTCCTCTTCGCTCATTTCGGCATACTTTTCCTCAAGGTCAAGTACCTTTTTTTGAAGAGGGGTAATTCTTTTTATTTCTTTTTTACTGTAATCACCAAATAAAGCTTTCAGCAAGCCCATTATAATCACCTCGTTAATTTTTCGGAAAGTTTTTCATCAGTTCGCAATAAGGTCAATGTCGCTGACTTAACAGCTGAATTTTGCTGTCGCAAAGCTATATGCCTGCCTAACGGTAACGCACAGGACGGTCAAGCCATACTCATTTATAGCTTTTTTATTAAGTTGATGACATTGCCGATAAGGGAATATTCCTGTTTTGTATATCAAAAATATATACACGCACAACTTTCCATTATATACATTGAACATTTTAACATATATCCGAAAAAAAATCACTACCAAAATGAATTTTTTATAAAAAATATATTTTAATTTACATAAAGTTCATTGATTAAAGTCGAAAACAGCCGTTTTTTGCAAATTTCCCTTTTCATTATATATAAGCTACATGGCTTGTTGCAGACAGTTGCGAAGAGGGATAAAATTCACTTTTAATTTCAATAATTTACCATAACAATAAATAAAGTTCCGTTTGCAATAATTTATTAATTCGTTTTACCTATATTTTGTTGACTTTTACAACGCAATGTGATAGACTGAAATGAATTCTTTTGGTGTTATTTATGTCAAACTAAAAGTTTTAGTAAAAAGGAGGAAAACAGTATGCAAAAAACGAAAAATTCGGGTATGCGAATATTAAGCTTGGTACTTTCCGTGCTAATGATATTATCGCTATTCCCGACAATGGCGGTAAGCGTTTACGCAGATGAAGCGGGAGGGCTTACAATTACGGCAACAGACGGAGGGGAGCTGACGAGTGAGGACTATTCTTACTCGGACGGCATTCTGACAATTTTGTCCGACAAGGCTGTAACAATAAAAAACAGCGAGGGCATTGAAACATCGGTAAGCGACAGTATTTACGTTGAAAGCGATGTAAATGCAAATATTACACTTGCAGGTGTAAATATTGACACAAGAACAAGTTCAAAAGGCGGTGCGGCATTTGAAATAGCCGAGGACAGCAAGGGCAATGTAACAGTAACACTTGCTAAAAATACTGTTAATACATTAAAGAGTGCAAAATATTATGCCGGCTTGCAGAAAAACGGTAGTGGCGACACTATCGGAAAGCTTACTATCACAGGTGACGGTGAGCTGATTGCAAACGGAGGTGACCGTGGAGCCGGAATCGGCGGCGGTTATGAAGGTAGCGGAAGTAATATAACCATCAGCGGGGGCACAGTAAAAGCAATCGGGGGTGTATATGCAGCCGGAATCGGCGGCGGTTATTATTATGGTAGCGGAAGTAATATAACCATCAGCGGAGGCACAGTAACAGCAAACGGAGGTAACAATGGAGCCGGAATCGGCGGCGGTTATTATTATGGTAGCGGAAGTAATATAACCATCAGCGGAGGCACAGTAAAAGCAATCGGGGGTGTATATGCAGCCGGAATCGGCGGCGGTTATTATTATGGTAGCGGAAGTGAAATAACCATCAGCGGAGGTACAGTAACAGCAAACGGAGGTGTATATGCAGCCGGAGTCGGCGGCGGTTATTATTATGGTAGCGGAAGTGAAATAACCATCAGCGGAGGCACAGTAACAGCAAACGGAGGTAACGGTGGAGCCGGAATCGGTGGCGGTCGGAGTGGTAGCGTAAGTAATATAACCATCAGTAAAGGCACGGTAACAGCAAACGGAGGTAACGGTGGAGCCGGAATCGGCGGCGGTTGGAGTGGTAGCGGAAGTAATATAACCATCAGTAAAGGCACGGTAACAGCAAACGGAGGTGACGGTGGAGCCGGAATCGGCGGCGGTTATGGCAAAGACGGAAGTAATATTACCATCAACGGCGGTTCCGTAAATGCAAGCAGTATAAGCGTTACTCCGAAAAACAGCAACGGTGCAGATGTTTTTCTTCTTACTGTATTAAACGAAAGTGGTGACGGTGTAAAATTTACATCATCTGACGGTACAACATATATGTACCCGATAGGCAACCATACAGCAATAGACGAAAATGATTATAATCTTTATGCCTACTTGCCGACAGGTACATACACTGTACAGATAGGTAAAAATATTTATAATAGCAATGCAATAGCTGTTTCGGCGGATACCGATAACGAATTTAATCCGACAGATGCAGAATCAACCGAGGTACAAGTAGGCACAGCTCTTACGATTAAGCCAACTGACGATGAAAACAAAGTATTTTATCTCAGAGATTACACTTACGAGAACAACATTCTGACAATTTTGTCCGACAAGGCTGTAACAATTTACAACACAGAAAGTGCTGATCAACCGGTAAGCGACAGAATTTACGTTGCAGACGGTGTAAGTGCAAACATTACACTTGCAGGTGTAAATATTGACGCAAGCTCAGTAAGCTGTGCGGCATTTGAAATAGCCAAGAACAGCAAGGGCAATGTAACAGTAACTCTTGCGAAAAATTCTGAGAACGTATTAAAAAGTGCGATAGGATATGCAGGTTTGCAGAAAAACGGCGAAGATGCCGATATCGGTAAGCTTACTATTACAGGCGAAGGAAAACTGCAAGCCTTTGGCGGTGGCGAGTGGCGAGATTCATTACGAGACACTGAATCTAAAGGCGGAGCAGGCATAGGCGGCGGACATCAAGAAAGCTGCAGTAATATTGAAATCACCGGAGGCACAGTAGAAGCGACGGGTATTATTGGAGGAGCCGGAATCGGTGGAGGCTACTACTACGGAAACGCAAGCAATATAACAATTAGCGGAGGTACCGTTACAGCAACTGTAAGTGATGGTCATGGTGCCGGAATCGGTGGAGGCTATTACGGTAATGCAGAAAATATAAACATAACAGGCGGCACAATTATTGCAAGTGGTGATGGCGGAGGAGCCGGAATCGGCGGAGGCTATGGAGGCAGCGCAAACAATATTACAATTTTGAGAGGAATTGTTTTTGCCGACAATTCTAAATCGCAAAACAATGGTGGCGGAGAAAATGGCGGAGCAGGTATAGGCGGCGGTGCTTTTGGCGGAAATGCAACCAATATAACAATCCGTGGCGGAGAAGTTTATGCAACTGGAGGTTATTACGCTCCGGGTATAGGCGGAGGTCGTAATAGTTATACTGATGGTATAACTATTACCGGTGGCGAAATTTCTGCAACAGGTGGTTACTATGGAGCAGGAATCGGCGGCGGTAGTAATTCCCAAAGCGTAAGCAATATCAAAATCACCGGCGGTACAGTGACCGCAACAGGCGGTGAGGACGGTTGTGCAGATATTGGTGTGGGTAGCAACTCAACCGCAGTAGTAACGGGTATTATTGTAGAAGGCGGCTCATTAAAAGCAACCGATAATCAGATTGATGCTCAAATTACAAACACTAACGAAGAAGATGTATTCCTTTTCACAATAGCAAACCCCGAGAGCGAGGACATTTACATTGACGGCAAAAAGTATGAACCTTCAAATCACACAGCGTTAGACGAAGATGACACAAATCTTTACGCTTATCTCACAGGCGAGCCGCACACAGTAAAAATAGGCGACGGTGACGAGGTATACTATGTATTTGACGAAACAAAAGGCAGCTTTGTAGCCGATGTAACCGCACCTAAAGTTGTAATCGCTGTAAATGAATGCACATGGAGAACTCTTTTGAACAAAATCACTTTCGGTATTTTCTTTAATGATACAAAGAAGGTGACAATCACAGCAAATGACGGAGAGCTTGGCAGTGGTGTTGAGTCTACCGTTTATTACCTCGATGACGGTACTTTAACACCCGACCAGGCAGAGAAAATCCCCGATGAGGATTGGGAAGAGTACAAAGGTTCGTTCAATATCGACCCCGAAGGAGAATATGTAATTTATGCAAAGGTTACAGACAAAGCAGGAAACTATGCTATTATCAATTCCGAGGGCTTGGTGCTTGACGAAACATTCCCTGTTCTTAGTGTAAATAATGACGATGTATTCTGCTCAGCTGTTGAAGTGGAAATCACAGAAAATTACATCGATACAGTAAAGGTAAACGGTAAAGAGGTAGAGGTGACAAACGGAAAGATTGTTATCGTTCCCGAAACACCCGACACGCCAGATGAGGCGAAATCAGATGATTCTGTTGAAACACCCGACACACCTGACACACCCGATTATGCAGTAAAGACTATCGAAGTAGCAGATAAGGCAGGCAACACAACAACAGTAACAATCTATGTGTTTGACGGCCACGCTTACAGCGATTGGGCAGACAACGGCGACGGAACACACTCTCACAAGTGCGAAAACTGTGGAACAATCGAAACTAATGACCATAACTACGGTGAATGGACAGACAACGGTGACGGAACGCATACACACGAATGTGCAGATTGCCACGCAACCGAAGCCAACGACCATGACTACGGTGAATGGACAGACAACGGCGACGGAACACATAAACATACATGTAAGGACTGCACGGCAACAGAAACAGAAGAGCATAACTTTAGCGACGGATTCTGCACAGATTGCAACGCAGTAGACCCGAACTATGTACCGCCCGTTGATTCCGATACGGATACCGATACAGACACAGATTCAGATACAGACACTGACGGTGACATGGATTCCGATACAGATTCTGACACAGACAGCGACACAGAAACAGATAAGGATTCTGATTCTGACAGCAACACAGAAACAGACAAGGATTCTGATACTGACAGTGACACAGAAACAGACAAGGATTCCGACACTGAAAGTGACACAGAAACAGATAAGGATTCCGATACTGACAGTGATACAGCAACAGATAAGGATTCTGATAGTGACACAGCAACAGATAAGGATTCCGACACAGACAGCGACACAGCAACAGATAAGGATTCCGATTCTGACAGTGACACAGAAACAGATAAGGATTCCGACACTGACAGTGACACAGAAACAGACAAGGATTCCGATTCTGAAAGCGACACAGCAACAGACAAGGATTCCGATTCTGACAGCGACACAGAAACAGACAAGGATTCCGACACAGACAGCGACACAGCAACAGATAAGGATTCCGATTCTGACAGTG
>JBGVDU010000105.1:0-2209 GCA_045119555.1 Acutalibacteraceae bacterium
TGAAACAGGATTTTTTAGCAATTTTGAAATTGTATCTGATAAATTTGCCATTCTCTTGAATACTTTTCAAAAAATCTTCCGTAATCATTCGCCGAATTGAAAATTATTCTTCATTTGCGAATTTATTTCTTTCTTGATTCAATCTAAAGCAAAGCTCCATTAGGCTGTCGCTTATGTGAACATTTTCTACTATGACGTTATCAAACTTCATATTCAAATCATAGTGACTAAAATTCCAGAAACTTCTTATGCCGATATCGTACAGTCTTTCAGACAATGCCTCAACAGCACTTTTCGGTACGCAGAAAATCGCCGTTACAACGGGTGTGATTTCGCAGAATTTTTCAATATCATCGGTTGATTGTATTGTTATATCACCAATCTTATTTCCGATTTTATTTTCGTCCTTATCGAACACGCCCACCAAGTCAAAGCACCTGTTATCAAAAATAACCTGATTCGCAATCGCAGTGCCGATATTGCCTGCACCTATCAAAATCGCAGGATAATGGCACTTAACGCCGAGGATATTTGCAATTTCATCACGAAGCTGTTCAACACTGTATCCTATACCCTGCTGACCGAATTCACCGAAGCAATTAAAATCCTGCCTCACCTGCGAAGCTGTGGCTCTCATTCTTTTGGCAAGCTCATTTGAGCTTACATGCGTGATTCCCTCTTTTTCAAGCTCTCGCAAAAATCGGTAATATCTCGGAAGCCGTCTGATAACCGACGAGGAAATATTTTCTCTTTTTGCCATCTTTAAAACCTCCGAAATACAATTTTACCAAGCCAACACCGCACAATTAATTTAACATAATTGTGCGGTATTTTATTAAACAGTATTTTGTTAAAGGCTCTGCCTGTGGAATCCGCAAGCCATTACAAAGCTTAACCAAAGCTTTAATATGACTCACCGAATAGATTTATTCAATAATTAAAGCATAGCCTTCAATCTCTTGTCAACCTCAACAAGGAATGTTTCTGTATCAACCTTCTGAATGTTATCAAGCTTTGAAAGAAGAGCCAAGTCGCCTGTCATTACGCCTTCTTCGATTGTCTGAATTGTAGCCTTTTCAAGCTTATCGGCAAAATCGGAAAGCTCAGGAGTATTGTCAAGCTCGCCTCTCTTTCTGAGAGCACCTGTCCATGCAAAGAGTGTTGCAACGGAGTTTGTTGATGTTGTTTCACCCTTAAGATACTTGTAGTAATGTCTTTGTACTGTGCCGTGTGCAGCCTCATACTCATAAACGCCGTCCGGAGATACGAGAACTGAGGTCATCATTGCAAGTGAACCGAATGCAGTTGCAATCATATCGGACATTACGTCACCATCGTAGTTCTTACAAGCCCAGATATATCCGCCCTCGGAACGAATTACACGAGCAACAGCGTCATCAATCAATGTATAGAAGTAAGAAATACCTGCCTCTGCAAACTTATCCTTATATTCTGTTTCGTAAATCTCGTTGAAAATATCCTTAAAGCGGTGGTCGTACTTCTTGGAAATAGTATCCTTTGTAGCGAACCAAATATCCTGCTTAAGGTCAAGAGCGTAGTTAAAGCAGGAACGTGCAAAGCTGCCGATACTCTTGTCGAGGTTGTGCATGCCCTGAATAACACCGTCTGTTGCGAAGTTATGGATAAGTGAACGCTCCTCTGTGCCGTCAGCCTTAGTTACGCAAAGCTCTGCCTTACTGCCTGCTTCAACAGCCATTTCTGTATTCTTGTAAACATCGCCGTAAGCGTGACGAGCGATTGTAATAGGCTTTGTCCAAGTCGGAATATAAGGTGTAATTCCCTTAACAAGGATAGGACTTCTGAAAACCGTACCGTCAAGAGCCGCTCTGATTGTGCCGTTCGGGGACTTCCACATTTCTTTGAGGTTGTACTCCTTAACTCTCTCTGCGTTCGGTGTGATTGTAGCACACTTAACAGCTACGCCGTACTTCTTTGTAGCCTCGGCACTGTCTATTGTAACACGGTCGTTGGTTTCATTTCTGTGAACAAGACCCAAATCATAATATTCTGTCTTTAAATCAATGTAAGGTGTGAGCAAAATGTCCTTAATCATTTTCCAGATAACTCTGGTCATTTCGTCGCCGTCCATCTCGACAATAGGGGTTTTCATTTGAATTTTATCAGCCATAATTTGTTTCGCGGTTTCTTGAAATAATACGAAGTTAATTTTGCAGATTAAAAGTATTTA
>JBGVDU010000106.1:0-2654 GCA_045119555.1 Acutalibacteraceae bacterium
GAGGGAAATTTATTCCATTGTTCTTGACGCACAGCTTTCCGCACTTTCAAAGGTTCGTGCAGGTGTTAAAGCAAGTGACGTTGATAAAACGGCGAGGGATATAATCACATCAAAGGGTTACGGTGACTTTTTCAGACATTCAACGGGTCACGGCGTTGGTCTTGAAATTCACGAAGCTCCGAATGTTTCGCCGAAGTCACCGACAATTCTCAGTGAGGGTATGATTATAACCGTTGAACCTGGAATTTATCTGCCCGATAAGTTCGGTGTGAGAATTGAGGATATGGTTGCCGTTACCAAAAACGGCTGTGATAACTTTGCTACTCTTTCAAAAGAACTCATAATTGTATGAAATTTTGTTAAAGATTTAATTTATATAAAAGAAATTGTTGCATTTTTATCCAAATTCTATTATAATTGTTTTGTAATTAAATAAAATTCAAATCGGCGTGCCGAAAAATTGCCGTTGTTTAGGTGATTTGCTTGTACGCTGTGCTGTCGGTATTTGCAATTCCGTTTGTTTGCCGATGGTTTTACTAAAGACGTGTATCGTTTGCGGTGCACATATTCAAGGAGGATATACCAATGATATCAGCAGGAGATTTCAGAAACGGTGTTACATTTGAAATGGACGGACAGGTTGTTTCCATTATCGAATTCCAGCACGTTAAGCCGGGTAAGGGAGCTGCGTTCGTTCGTACAAAGATCAGAAACGTAATTACAGGTGCAGTAGTTGAAAAGACTTTCAACCCTAACGATAAGTACCCGACAGCTTTCATCGAGAGAAAGGACATGGAGTACAGCTACGCTGACGGTGACCTTTACTACTTTATGGATACAGAAACATGGGAGCAGATTCCGATCAACGGATCTATTCTCGGCGACAGCTTTAAGTTCGTTAAGGAGAACATGGTTTGTAAGGTTCTTTCTTACAAGGGCAATGTATTCGGTGTAGAGCCGCCGAACTTTGTAGAACTCCAGGTTACTAAGACAGACCCGGGCTTCAAGGGCGATAC
This sequence comes from Acutalibacteraceae bacterium, assembly GCA_045119555.1. Lineage (GTDB taxonomy): Bacteria > Bacillota > Clostridia > Oscillospirales > Acutalibacteraceae > RUG592. The sequence goes on from JBGVDU010000106.1 coordinate 1,017, forward strand.
AGCTACAAACGCAACAAAGCCTGCTACACTCGAAACAGGTGCAGAGGTTAAGGTTCCGCTCTTCATCGACGAGGGCGAAATGATTCAGATTGATACTCGTACAGGCGAGTACCTCGGTCGTGCTTAATTAATTAAGTTTATTTTATAATTTTAAAATAAAAATAAAAAAGTCTAAAATATCACACGGAAGGTGGTTACACAAATGAACATAAACGAAAAGGTTGCTTATATTCGTGGTCTTATGGACGGCTTGAAGCTTAACGACAATGACGATACCGTAAAGGTTTTGAAGTCTGTTGTTGATTTGCTCGAGGATATCACAGATGAAGTTACAGACCTCGGCGAGCTGTACGATGAGCTCAGCGAGCAGGTTGATGAAATTGACCAGGATCTCTCCATTGTCGAAGACGATTTGTACGATGATGAAGATGAGGACGATGACGACGATTTTGACGAGTTTGATGAGGACGAGGAATATTACGAAGTAGTTTGCCCGACTTGCGGCGATGAAATTTGTGTTTCCGAGGATATTCTTATTGAGGGTTGTATTGATTGTCCGAATTGCGGCGAGAATTTAGAGTTTGATTTCTCCGACCTCTGTGCCGAGGAAATCAACGGCGACTGCTCAAAGTGCTCTTCCGATGAGTGTTCACTTAAAGAAGACTGATTTATAAATTATTAACAAAAGCTTTGCCCCTTGAGTATAATGCTCAAGGGGTGTTTTTGTGTTCAGAAGAAGAAAAAGAACTCGATTAGGCAGGCGATTCGTACATTTTCAAATTGTAGTGGCATCAATAATTTGCTTCTTTGCGGCTTTGTTTATTTACTTTGAATGGAAGGTTGATCCCTTTATGCTTGAATTCACCACATTAAAGGGTAAGCAGATGATGAGTGACTTTTTCAGCCAAACAGTTAATCAAAAAATGGAGGAGCTGAATTTGTCATACAACACTCTTGTAGATATACAGTCCTCAAACACGGGCGAGGTTCAGTCTATTAATACGGACGTGGTAACGGTGAATAGGCTGAAAAACGAGGTGACAACGGAGCTTGTGGCGGCACTGGAGGAATATTACGAATACGAAGTGGATATTCCGTGGGGTAATGTTACGGGAAGTGAGTTTTTGAGTGGTCTCGGCCCGACTCTTGAGCTTAATTCCCTCGTAACGGGCAGTGTAAACACAGAGTTTCGAAGCGAGTTTGAAAGCGGAGGCTTAAATCAAACGGTGCACAGGCTTTACATAGATATTACAGGCGATTTAATAGTAATCGTGGGCGGTGAGCAGGAACCGATAGAGCTTACGACCTCGGTTTTGGTGGGAGAAACGGTAATAGTGGGCAATGTGCCGTCGCTCTATACGGGCGATTTGTATTCGGAAAATTAAAACAGTTTGTAAAAATATATGCAATGCTTGAAGATTATACGGTTTTGTGGTATCATATAGTGTGAGATTATGGCGGATTATAATCTATCCCCAACAAATATGAAATACAACAAAAAATACGGGAGTGTGGCATTTGGCTAACAACATCACATATAAGAATTTTAACGACGAAAATAATTATACGGCTTTGGCGGCTGAGGTAATGGCTATCAGAGCAAGGGGCGAAGTTCCCATGGCTTGTATCAGAACCTAC
>JBGVDU010000107.1:0-1821 GCA_045119555.1 Acutalibacteraceae bacterium
ATCCGAGGATAAGACGGAAGAAAAATCCGAGGACGAACCGAAATCCGAGGAAAAAACGGCAGAAAAAGCCGAGGGTGAACCGAAATCCGAGGATAAGTCGCAAGAAAAATCTGAGGACGAGCAAAAATCCGATTTAAAGGATAAAGCTGTAAAAAGCTTAAATGCGGCATCGGGTAAGTTTAAAAGCTTTTGTTCAAAAACAAAGAGTAAGCTTATTGAGATGTGGAATACCAAGATTGACGATGAAGAATCAGCAGGTGAGAAAACTGCTTCCACAGAGGAAAAGGTTTTTGAAGAAACCGAAGATAATTCAGAGAACAAGGTCGTTGCTGCGGTTATAGTGCCCGAAAGAGAGGATACCGAGCAGCAAACCACCGAAAAAGCGGAAGAAAGTCTTGAAGTAGATACGGATGCCCTGTATGCGGAGCTCTTCGGAACAGAATCCGAGTCCGAGAAGTTTAAAAGAGAGCTTTACGGCGAAGAAGAGATTACGCAAAAAAAAGTTGAAATTGAATTAATTAACTTTGATAACTCGAGTAATGAACAGTCGGAAAAAGAGAATGAGCATACTCCGATGACAGTTATCAAGAACGACAAGACCGTTACCTCTGAATTTGATACGGCAAAATTGAGAGAATCTCTCAACGTCATAGACGGCGAGAAATCAACGAAATTTAATGATACAGCCGAAGATGAGTCGATTGAAGAACAGCCGCTGACGGAAGAAGATCAACGCCAGCTGGAGGTTAATCAAAAGGTACTTGATAAGGTAAGAAAATTTGAAGAGGAAACAAGCTCGCAAAGAGAGGCTCTGAAGCGTGCAAGTGCCGAACGAACAGCGAAAGCTTACGAGAAGGAGTTCGGTGCGGTTGAACCTATTACCGAGCTTGAGGTTGTTGATTATATTACACCCGACAGTGTAGATGAAATAAAGGTTAAGGCAGGTAAATTCTCTGATTCCGTAAGAAGTGAATATGAGTTCTACGTTGGTTATAATCGCCTTAAAAATGTGGCGAAAAATCAAAGCAGAATTGATTATGTTTCAAAAACGGTTACTCAGAGTACAAAAGTCGAGAAAGAAAACGAGGAGAGATATTCCGAGTTTTCCGAGGACGAATTTGCAAAGAGCCGTGACCGTCTTGACGGTGTAACAAAACGACTTGATTACAGAGATTCCAAAAATCCCGATACACTGGAGTACAGAAGAGAAGAGGATGCACCGAAGATTAAAGAGCATATAAAGGGTGAATATAAGAGTTCAAAGCTCAGATATACACTTTCTTTGCTGATAACCGTTGTCACATTTGTACTTTTCTGCTTCAGCGGAAAATTCACCGAGAGTGCCGGTGCAGTAAACGGAGGCTCTGAAAGAATTTTTGCAATTATGAATTTACTGCTCTATGCCGGCTCAATATATGTATGTAAGGATATCATTTTAAATGGCTTGAAGCCGCTTAAAAAGATTAAAGCAAACGGAGATACGGGAGTTGCTGTGGCGGCTGTTGCCTCAGCGGTTCAGTCCGTGATTGCCGTAATTGTACCAAGCTCATTCTTCCGTCAAGGTTTGAATGTATATACGGTAATAGTTATGCTTGCATTGACAATGAATTCTCTGGGCAGATATTTGAATGATAAGAGAGTAAATGCAAACTTTAGATTTGTTTCGGATTCATCTCTGAAATACACAGGAAAGTTTTTCCACGATCAGAGAATGGTTGCAACATTGCTCAGCGGAACAAGAAATGAAAAAACAGAGCTTGTTTTCCAAAAGAAAACAGCTTTCTTAAGACATTTCCTCAAGTTGTCGTATGCAAATGACCC
>JBGVDU010000108.1:0-9601 GCA_045119555.1 Acutalibacteraceae bacterium
GTGAGGTGCTTTTTTCATAGGAGAAATTTCGCTAAAGCTCATGCTTCCCTTAGGAAGATTGCTGTTAATGAGGCTTACCCTCTTTAAATAATGAGTAAGAGCATAAACACCGTCATGGGGTTCACCCGTGTAACCCGACATCATAAGTCCCGGTTCGGTAATTCTGTTTACACCGCCCGATAGCAAAAGATTGGTCAGTGTCGAAATTTCATCTCTGCCACACGAAAGTCCCACGCTTTGCAGATAAGAACGAAACGGTCTTATTGATGCAATAAGATCATTTCTTTTTATAGCTTTTACAATAACTGTTCGGTATAAAGGTGAAGCACAAAGCTCGCTGTCAAATTTTACAAATACACGACAGCCTTCTCCGTCAAAGAGCTTTGCTTCGCCCATCAATTCATCAAGATAACAAAGCTGAATCTGTGTAGTCAATTCTGCCTGCTCAGCCTGTGAAACAGGGTGCAAGGGATAGGTGCGAGAAACCTCCTGTAATACCGACATAAGCTCTTTTGCAAATTCCAAAAGTTCTTCCTTACTGTCTGTTTCGTAATATACTAACTGTGGAGCACTGCATGCTTGTTGGTCGTTGATACAAACATCTGTGGCAAGACCTTTTAAGCTTTCTTTGCTGTATCCTTTTTTGGTGAAATAAGCAAAGCTAATGCGGTTGCCCCATTCCACAATCTTAACACCCGTCGGTGCAAGCTTACGCACACCGGAGGTTGCGTTGTCTGAGCCCCATACAGCAATGGTATTGCATAGTGCAAACATAGCTTTTAATAAATCTTCATCTTTTGAAGACAAAGGGAATACATAGAAATACGGGCAGAGGGTTTGGTCAATTTCACAAAGCTTTTCAACCATTGCCATTGCAACCTTGTGAGCACCTGTTGCGGTTTTTATTATATTTATATTTCCCGTCAAAATTCCCTCTACCGAACTGAAAAACGGAAGCATAGCGTCATTTGAGCTGGTAACGTGTCCTAAAACGCCTGTCGGCATCCAGCCCTCAAATTCTTCCTCACGAGTGGATAATCTGTTGATTTCAAAAGGAAATTCACCAAGCTCACGTTTAACCTTTTTAAATAATTCGTCGGCAGATAAAACAGAGATTGAATCTGCCTTTATCTGTATTGCTTCTTCCTTTGAAAATCCAAGTTCCATAAGCTCCGGAAGAAGAAATTCTTCATGCTTAACAATGTATTTTCCAAGCTTATCCAAGCTGTTTATTACTCGTCTTATATCTAATGCTTCCCGAGCAAGAGTTTCCAAAATATTATCGCTTATGCCGTTTAGGCAGCTTTCTTTTTCTCTTTCTGTTCTGATACCTTTTATAATAAATTCCATAATGAACCTCCTATCAGCGTTTAAGCAGCTCGCTGGCTGTAATTGCACAGCTTTTCGCCTTGCTTGTTCCGGCACGACCTAAAATTTCCATAAAGGGTGTGTTTATTCCGCAGCCACATTCTTTAGGGTCGTGCAAAACAGCCATATCACCCATTAAGACTGATACAGCAGGCACACTCAGAAGGTGAGGCGTAATAAAATTGGCAAATCCGGCTTTTCCGTAAGGCAAAGGCTCTAATGTTTTTACATCACGAATAAGCATTCTGCTGTAAACAGGAATATGAAAATGGTGGTTTGGACACTCAAAATAAGGCACGGAATGTTCCGTAGAACCGTAACCGTCTCTGCAATTTTCGGAAGGAATTCCAAGCATTTCTTCAACCATTGCATAAAGCTCACTTTTTTGGATTTGCTTGTCGGCGTATCCTTTCCAGCCGCCGCCCAATAATGTCATCGAATTCGGATTTAGCTGTAAAGGTCGGTGTCCCGACTCTTTCATTTGCCTTACGGTAAAATACAGAAAAGAGGGGAAACCGAATATACGCACGGGAAGTCCTTGTTCTTCATATTCTTCCAATGCTTTTATTGTTCCGTACACATCAAAATCGTGGCCGTTACCGTTGTATCTCAGAGCAAAGAATGTTTGATTTACAGGTGCATAGCTCAACAAACCTATATCAGTTTTTGCAGTACCGAGGTTTTTGCTTGACTGAGCAGGCTCGTATGTAAAAAGAAGATAATTTGTAGGCTCATCTGAAAGAAATCCGAAATATCGGAATTCATTTTTAACCATACTGTTTCCAAACTCAAAGCTGTCACTGTCAAAGAACATTTGGCTTTTTTGACCGCTTGTGCCTGAGCTTGTTGCATACTCTGCAATCTCACTGCGGTCTATGCTCAGAACCTCGTACTTTTTAAAAAAGTTGGCATGAATAACAGGAATTTTTTTAAGGTCATCTTCTGTTTTTAAATCCTCGGGCTTGAAATTGGATTCTTTCGAATATTTGTTAAAAAATTCATTGTTATTTATATGATGCTGTGTACAGTCACGCATAGCCTCCAGAAAAATTTCCGAAGAGCCCTGCTGATCATATACATTTTCCAATTCTAATAATTTTTCTCTGGCGGTCATATTTATCCATCCTTTTTTTAGTTTATAATAATTACATTATATCTTCGCATTTGCTTCATGTCAACAAAACTAAGGACGTTATTTTGTAAAATTTTATGCAGTATTAAATGCTCGTATGAAATATATTTAATTTGTATCGAAAAATTTGACCTGTCGATTGTACCTCTTTAATATAAGAATGTTCTTTATTTTTTTAGCATTCCATATTGACAAGAACTACACTTCGTGATATGATGTATTACATGTTAGGAGGTATTGGATGGATATTCAATTAAAACGTGGTTTATTGGACGTCTGTGTGCTGGCTGCTATAAAAAGTGAGGATTCCTACGGGTATCAAATAATTAAGGATTTGAAGCCGTACATAGAGTTATCGGAATCGACCTTGTACACCATTCTCAAGCGATTGGAAACCGCTGATATGCTGACTGTCCGAACTGCCGAGCACGGCGGCAGACTTAGAAAATATTACCATATTACGGAAAAGGGTCTGAAACGCATAGAGGATTTCAAAGAAGAATGGAAGGAAATTTTGTCAATATATCGGTTTGTAACAAAGGAGGATGAGTACAATGACTAAGCAGGCTTTTATTGAGGAGCTTCGTAAGGGATTATCAGGATTGCCGCAGGTGGATTCAGATGAGCGAATTATTTTTTACAGTGAAATGATTGATGATATGATGGAGGAGGGATTGACAGAGGAAGCTGCAATTTCCAAAATCGGTGATGTAGGGGAGATTGTATCGCAGATTATGTCAGAGATATCTTCGTCGAGCCCCGTAAAGGAGAAAGTAAAGCCTAAACGAGGGTTAAAAATATGGAAAATAGTCCTTTTGGTATTAAGCTCTCCGATATGGCTTCCGCTTTTGATTGCCGTTGCCATTGTACTGCTTTCCATGTATGTCGTTATTTGGGCGGTGCTTTTGTCGCTTTATATCACAGATTTTGCCTTTGCGGTTTGCGGTCTTGCAGGAATATTGGGAGTAGTGGTCTATGTTTCGTTAGGTAATCTTGCAGGAGCATTTTGCTCTGTCGGTGCAGGGCTTGTATGCGGAGGTATTTCAATTTTATTGTTCTTTGGGTGCAATCAGTTTGCAAAGGGTGTTCTGCTTTTGACAAAGAAAATTTTTAGAGTTATTAAGTCGTGCTTTATCGGAAAGGGTGATGAAAAATGAAAAAATCCAAGAGGCTTTGGATTATTATTGGGATTTTGCTTACAGTAACGGGTATTCTCATTTTTGCGGGAGGTTTAGCCGTTTTGAACTTTGATTTTACAAAACTGAATACAGAAAAATATGAAACAAACACCTATGAGGTAGACGAAAAGTTCGATAAAATATTAATTGATGTTACAACAGCCGATATCGTTTTTGTTCCCTCCGATGACGAAAAATGCAAGGTGGTTTGTTACGAAAAGGAAAAAGTAAATCATTCTGCCACAGTACAAAACAAAACACTTGTTGTTGAAACTATTGACAATCAAAAATGGTATGACCATATTGATTTAGTTTCCTTCGGAAGTATGAAAATAACGATTTATCTTCCGCAAGCTGAATATAAATCACTTTCCGTAGAAACAGACACAGGTGATGTGGAAATACCGAAGGACTTTTCTTTTGAAAATATTGAAGTTGATGGCGATACGGCGAGCATAGCTTGCTTTGCTTCTGCGTCGGAGATGATTAAAATCAGCACGGACACGGGATATATCAAGGTTGATACCGTTTCCGCCGGAGGAATAAAGCTTAACAGCAGTACCGGAAAAATAGACCTAACCTCTGCGGACATTGAAGACGCAGTTGAAATTAAGAAAGACACGGGAGATGTTCAGCTGGAAAATATCAAATGCAGAAGTATTAATGCTGTGTGTGACTTAGGAGATGTTACCCTTATAAATACCGTGGCAAAAGAAACGCTCAACATCGAAGTCAGCACAGGTGATGTTCTTTTTGATAAATCAGATGCCGCTTCAATTTATGTTATAACCAACATAGGCGATATTACAGGAACTCTGCTCTCGGAAAAGGTATTCATTACCGAAGCACCAATGGGAAATATCAGCCTGCCAAAGACAACGACGGGCGGAAAATGTGAGCTTATTACCGATACGGGAGATATTGAAATCAGTATTTATTAAATGCTTTGTAATTCATATTATTTGAACAGTCTGCCGAAAAGAGAATGAATAAAAATATATGCCATTGCGAAGAAAGGGTTAAATCCTGCTTTGCAATGGCATATTTGTTTGCTTTTTACAGCGTGAAGGTTATAGGAATGAATTTATGCTGTTTTTATTTCGGAGTGAGAAGCTTACAATGTGATAAAGCTGAAATTTATCGTGAAGCTGTTCCCGTTTGCTCAAAGGTTTGGTAATCGTAGGCATATATTGTGTTTGTCGTTACAACATAGAAATAATCTCCGATATACAAACCTCTTGAGTAATAATCGCCGTAATATTGGTTGAAGTCGTCGGAAGAGAGTGTTATTTCCGTGCGTAATACGAAATCCTCGTTTTCCTTGTCGTATTCGTACACAGCGTAGAAATACGAATCTCCGTTTTCTGTATAATAATCGCTATAAGGTATGCCTATAAGACCTTTATCTTCGTCTGCGAAAATTGCCTTGTGATTGTACTCTGCTTGCGAATATGAATATTTTGATGTGATAATGCGTGTTGCAATTTCAGTAACATTTGTCTTGTCGGAGGTGTCAAACATTGTAAGCTTCAACCCCTCCTGACTGCCCGTTGTTTCGTCTGCCTCTCTGCCGAAGCCTAAGAGCAGACCGTCACCGAAAACGTGGAGATATTCCGAAAAACCGGGAATTTTAAGCTCCGATAAAATCTGAGGTGAAGCAGGGTCGGATAAATCAACCGTGAAGAGAGGGTCTGTTTGGCGGAATGTTACAAAGTAGGCGATGTCACCGTCGAAGCGTACCGATTTAACAAATTCGCCGTTTGCAACATCTTCAGTTTTACCGACTAAATTTAAATCATTGTCGTAAACATAGAGTGCTGTTTGTATATTGGATTCTAAGGTGGATTCATACTCGTAATTATAATATGTTTCTGTTTCCGTAACTATTCTGAAATAACCGTTGTATTCGTCCATCGAGAATTGATTTAAAACAGAGCCGCTGACAGCTGTTGAGCCGTTCGGCGTAATATTTGCACCGTCTAAAGAAAATCTCAGAAGCTGAGTGTTATACTTGTTATCTTCATAAAAGCTTGAAGCAACATAAAGATTCTCTTGCGAGGAGTACATCTCAGAGCCACCGCCGAATACGGAGCACATATCCGCAAAATCAGTGGGGTTATTTAAATCAACTGCTGAAACGGTTAGATATTCTGCGGAATCGGTGTTTTCGCTTATAATAATGCAGTCGGAGGCCACGCACGAAAAAGCTTCGTTGTTGCCGTAAATGGGGCAGTAGGTCTGCGGCTTATCCTTTTCAATTTCGTCGTAATAATTGATGTAGTAGTTTGTTGTAAGATACAAAACATCACCGATTTTTCTTGATGAAATATAGCATCCCGATTGATTGAGCGTTGAAATTTTTTTAGGAGAATAAATATCCGATAAATCATAAACCAACACTGCCGTGAAATATTCGTTCGGCATATCTTCGACAATAGCTGTATCTATTGTTTCTTTCACGGGCAGATTATAATAATCAACTATCACAATGAGCTTATCGTTTGATAAATACATCTCCGTAGGAGCTTGACCTATATATATTTCAGAAATGTATTCGGGACTGCCGTTGTTAGCAAGGGCGATTGAAATCGAATCCTCACAGAGAGAGTAAATATATTTTCCGTCTGTTTTGACAACATCGGCTTCATCAACGCCATCAACCTGAACATTGGTTTCAGAATAATCCGAAGCACCCCATGTGGCGGTTTCGTTTGTCGATTCGGCTACGTCACTGTAATAAATATTTTCGTCAAAAACATCAAAGAAATTTATATGACTTTGATTTTCCTTTTTTATGGTATTTACAATCTCGTAAATCTCGCCGTAAGTATTTTCCTCTGTTGACGGCTCTGTTATCTTAATGAATATCGTACTGCTGAGCAGGCTTGGAATTGTTAGGCATACAACAGCTAAACAAGCCATTATGCCTGTAACAACATTACTTTTTTTCCTTTTTACTCCGCTTAATGATTCTTCTATCGCCAAAGGGTCAAGCCTTTTTGAGGGAGTGCAGTCTTCGCCGCTGCTTTGAAGCTTATTTAAAATATCCTTATTTAAAATATCATTGTTGTTCATAATAAACCTCCTGTTCGTATATTATTCAATCATATTCCGAAGCTTGTCCAACGCTCTGGAGTAGCGTGAACGGACGGTGTTGCTGTTCATTTTGAGAATTTTTGAAATCTCTTTCGAGGTATAGCCGCCGAAAAGTGTCAGAGATATTATCATTCTGTCCTCGGGGCAAAGTGTGAAAAAGGCATTCTTTAAGTCAATATTCGTATCGAGTGAATTGAAATCATCAGTCGGACAAATTTCCTGCGGAGGATTTTTGTAATATTCCTTAATTTTTCTTTTGCACTTGACCGATAATATCTTGAAAAACCACGCCTTAAAGCTTTCCTCATTTTTTAAATTTCCTATTGTTCTGTAAGCGTCAATTACAGCCTCACTGACGCAGTCCTCAGCATCCTGTTCGTTGCGAAGAGTGAACAGTGCGTATCTGTAAAGCTCCTTATAGATGCCTGAGTACAGCTGTGCAAAGCTGTGACGGTCGCCCTTTTTTGCCGCCTTTACAAGCGATTTAAAATCCGCCTCCATGTTCCTGCCCCCTTATTGGTTTTGATTTTTTTATATTTTTCAATGGGTTCCCTCACTTAAAAATTCTTAATTTATATTCAATATTAAACCGGTTTCATATAATAAGTGTATTATTTTTCTTGAATTGTTGCAATGGGTTGGAAAATTTTATAAATTATTTTTTTCATAAAAAAGCAGAGCACAAACTGAAATGTGTACTCTGCTTTTAGTAATGTTAAATTTTAAATGAAAATAATAATCAAATTAACCGCAAACGAAGCAAGACATGCGAATATCGCAACGGTTAACAGACTTTTTTCTTTAAATGCAAGCACACATGCGACAATCAAACCTGCTATTGCCGAAGCGTAATTTTCTGTGGAAAAAAGTATTGCAGGAAAAGTCATAGCACCAAGCACCGCATAAGGCACATAATAAAGAAAGCTTTTGATGAAGGTGTTTGTAATCTTGCCTTTGAAAATTACAAACGGAATTACTCTGATAAGATATGTAACACCTGCCATGATGAACAGATATATAAAGAAATCTTGTATTTTCATTCCGATTCCTCCTTAACGGGGAACAGCAGTGCACCGACAGCGGCGGCTGTTACCGTGCAGATTATTATAACAAATCCGCTTGAAACCCTATTAAGCAGGGGCAGCCATTTAAATGCACAGCTCAGCAAAACGGAAAGAATAACAACCTTCATCACAGCCTTGTTTTTCTTCGCAGGCGGGATTATGATTGCAATAAACATTCCGTAAATGGCGAGATTTAAAGCGTTTCGCACAATTTCCGGAAGAACCTGTCCTGCGACTGCACCTAAAAATGTACCCGATGTCCAGCCGAGAATCGGCAGAATAATAAGTCCGTACAAATACTTGTTGCTTACGTTTTTTTCATTGCCCATTGAAACTGCGAAAATTTCATCTGTAATTCCAAAGCCTGTGAAAAAGCGGTGTATGCCTTTTACACTTTCATCTGTTTTTTGAGAAAGTGAAATCGACATAAGTGCGTATCTCAGGTTTATTATTAATTGAGTGCAAGCCATCTCAACCCAAAATCCGCCGCCACGAAGCATTATTTCCAAGCCTGCAAACTGTCCTGCGGAGGTTAGATTGGTGAGAGAAACAAGCACAGCCTCCCACCATGTCATTCCTCCGTTTACAGCCTGTAATCCGAATGTGAATGAAACGGAAATGTACCCCAAGGCTATTGGTATTCCGTCCTTTAGTCCTCTTTTAAAATCATTCATTTTAATTCATCTTAAATAATAGTCAAAATTCCGACAGATTTTAGGAAAAGTATGATAAGCATAATAGGAGCGATAACCTTTATCATTGCGATATAAAGAATTTTTCTGCCCATTTGCTTTCCGCTTTTTTCAACCTCGTCAATAACCGTTTTAGGCTTTGCAACCCAGCCGATAAGAATACATGTACTGATTGCAACAATAGGCATGAGAATGTTGTTGCTGATGTAGTCCATGATATCGAGAATTTGTGCCGTTGCACCGTTAGGCAATGTGAATTCAAAATAGAAAATGTTGTAGCCGAGGCAAACTATAATTGCCACCACAAAAGCAACAACCGTTTCGATTGAGGTTGCTTTTTTTCTTGAAAGCTTGAATTCGTCCATAAGACTTGAAACAATAGCTTCCATAACAGATACAGAGCTTGTAAGAGCGGCAAAAAGAACCATTGCGAAGAACAGACAGCCTATAACATTTCCGGCAGTGCCCATTTTTGCGAAAACCTTAGGTAAGGAAACAAACATAAGGCTCGGACCGGATGCTTCCATGCCCTCAATGCCCGAGAATGTATATACAGCAGGTATAATCATAACGCCTGCAAGAAATGCAACTACTGTGTCGAAAATCTCAATCTGATTGATAGATTTTCCGAGATCGGCATCGTCACGAACGTATGAGCCGTATGCAACCATAATACCCATGGCAACACTCAAGCTGAAAAAGAGCTGACCCATTGCATCAAGCAGAACGGAGAAAAATCCCTTTACAGTCATGTTTGAAAGGTCGGGCACGACGTAAACCTTCAAGCCCTCAAGACCTGTTCTTGTTACGCCGCTTTCGTCGGTGTGACTGATTGTAAGCGAGAAAATCGCAATAATCAAAACGAGCAAAATCAGTACAGGCATGAGCACCTTTGAGAACGACTCAATACCCTTGTTTACACCTCTGAAAATAATAAAGGCGGAAGCCGCAAGGAAAATTACAGTCATTATAATAGGCTCAATGTCGCTTGTAATAAATGAGGTGAAATAACCGTCCTCAGCGGCAGCGGCACCGTTGCCCGTTAGAAATGCAAGAAAATATTTCAGCACC
>JBGVDU010000109.1:0-2215 GCA_045119555.1 Acutalibacteraceae bacterium
TTAAATTACATTGATGTATGGTAGTAATACCGTTTATCGCATGACGGAAAATAATATATTGATAACAATTTGTTAAATTCATATAGAATCCCTTTGATTTGTTGAAATAATAAACGCCCTTGTGATATAATACTAAGGATAATAATAGAGAATAAACACGGAGGCTTTATGAAACAGGCAGCTAAAATTATAAATGAAGTAAGAAAGGTTGTCATCGGTAAGGATGAAATTCTCATTAAGGTTATGGAGGTAATCCTTGCAGGCGGCAACATTTTGATTGAGGATATCCCCGGAGTGGGAAAAACCACAATGGCACTCGCTTTTTCTAAAGCAATGCAGTTAAAATGCAAGCGTGTACAATTTACACCCGATGTAATGCCTTCGGATATTACGGGCTTTTCCGTGTATAACAAGGCAACGGGAAAATTCGATTATAAAGAAGGTACGGCAATTTGCAATCTGTTGCTTGCCGATGAAATCAACAGAACGTCAAGTAAAACTCAATCTGCCTTGCTTGAGCTTATGGAGGAGCGTTCCGTAACCGTAGACGGAATTACACATAAATGTCCGTCACCGCATATCGTTATTGCCACGCAGAACCATGTAGGCACGGCAGGTGCGTTGCCTTTGCCCGAATCACAAATGGACAGATTTACCGTAAGGCTTACAATGGGTTATCCGAGTATAAAAAATGAGATTATGCTTTTAAAGGAAAGACAGGGCGAAAATCCGCTTAATAAGGTTCAAGCCGTTGCATCTGCCGAGGATATTATTTCAATGCGTCAAGATGTCGAAAATGTTTACAGAAGCGATGAGATCTTCGAATATATCGCAAGATTGATGAAGGAAACACGAGAAAATGAGTATATAAGGGTCGGTGTCAGTCCGAGAGGTGCTTTGGCGTTGTCGAATATGGCGGCGGCTTGTGCATATATTCATAAGCGTGATTATGTTATTCCCGAGGATATCCGTCAAGTTTTTGTTGATGTATGCTCGCACAGACTTGTTATGAATCCACAGGCAAAGATGGGCAGAGTTACAAGCGAATCTGTTTTGGAAAGCATTTTACAGAGTGTTCCCGCTCCGAATATTAGGGGTTAAGCTATGGCAAAGAACAGAATATTGTATGCGATTGCCTTGATTGGTTTGGCATTGTTTTATGTGTATTGTAATTCCTACATGCCGCTTTTGGTAATTGTTATGCTTTCGGTGCTCACGTTTTTTTCGATTGTGGCTGTTATTGCTGTAAGAAAAAAGTTATCCGTTGAGGTTGCGGCAAAGCACTGCTATGCCTTGCAAGGGTCACAAGAGCCTGCGGAGTTTGAGCTTATAATAAAAAATGATTCTATTCTTCCTGTTTCTGTTGTTGCCGTAAACACAGAGCTTTTGGATTTATCCGAAAATGTTGTTGTAAAGAGAAAAATCATTACAGCAGTAGCATCGAAGGAGAGAAAGAGCGTTTGTTTGTCGCTTAGCACCGACCATTCCGCCGCAATCGAATGCAGAATCAAAAAAGCACGATGCTTTGATGCTTTCGGACTTGTACCGTTTAGCGTAGGAAGCGTTAAGAGGTCGGATAAGCTTGTGGTAATGCCGAGAATACTCGGTGAAAGCTTTATGAAATCGGTTTCCAATGCCTATATTATTGACAGTGATAAATTTTCGGACACTCAGAAAGGTGACGATTCGTCACAAGTGTTTGAGGTGCGAAGCTATGTACCGGGTGACGATGTTCGCAGAATACATTGGGGATTAAGCTTAAAACAGGATGATTTGATTGTCAAGGAGTACAGCAAGCCGATAGCCGAGGAGTGCGTCGTAATTCTCGAAACGGGCTTGAAAAGCGGTAATGCGGAGGAGTTGAAGGGCAGAACGGATAAGCTTCTTTCCGTGTTTATTACGCTTGCCGAGGAGCTTATAACTGCCGAACAAAGCTTCAGTGTAAAATGGTATAATTTTAAGGCTTCTGATTTGCTTTCCTTTGAGGTGAAAACAAGGGAGGATATTTATCCCGTTGTCATGGAATACCTCTCACAGGAATTTTCGGACAAGAAAAATTCTGCTCTCACAATGTGTACCGAGCTTGATTACATTCAAAATGACAAACAGGTTTATTATTTGTATGATTCAGCCTATTGTGACGATGAATCTATAAGCATGGTAAATGAAAAATTCTGCCTTATTGATGTAACGAATAAGGTTTCTTATAACGATG
>JBGVDU010000110.1:0-1712 GCA_045119555.1 Acutalibacteraceae bacterium
TGTTATAAGCGAACGTGTATCCAAGTCGCCGTAAGAATACTGTGCGGAAAGCAGCTCGGAAAGCTTGTCAATCTCCTTGCTGTTGTTTCTTTCAAGCAAGGCTTGAACTCTCGGAACTATCGAGGCTCTTGTGAACGTTACCGCTCTGAATGTTTCGTAACCGTTTTCCTCAGCCTTGATTTCCTCTCTAAGCTCCGGGAACAAGCCGACAAGTCTTTTAGCGAAAAATACGGGATCGCCGTTGCCGTCGTCGCTGTTCTTCTTTTTCTTCTTTTGCTGTCTTGTAATCTGAGTGAATTTCGGGCCCGAAAGAGTTTCGGCAAAATCGTTGCCTATGGACTCGGCTTCCTTCTCCTTATCGACAGCAGGGTCAAACATCCATGTGCCCATGGTTTTCCACTCGTTGTCGGGGCCGTCCTCGGTCATGGCACAGCTTCTCATAACCATGTGCTTCTTCTTTTTGTAATATATAATCGAGTACGCCGTTTCCTCACCGGTGTACAAAGTTACAAGCTCATCGCTTGCTGTGCTGGGCACGTTCTGGGTTGTATATCCTTTTTCGGAAAGAACTGCCTCAACCTTTTTATTAACAATTTCAAATGCCTTATTTACCATTATTACAGCATTCCTTTCAAAGTGTTGAAATAGTATAAAACCTATTATCCACAATGATTATAACCCATAATTATTATTTTGTCACTACTTTTTCTTCTTAAATTTTTAAATAATAATTGCACACCACGGTTGTTTATGGTAAAATGAGTAATTGTATAGCTTAGTTTTAAATAAGTTTTTAATATAAGGTTTGGAGGTTAGCTATGTCCAATCAACCTATCGGCGTTTTTGATTCGGGGCTTGGCGGTCTTACCGCTGTTAAACAGCTCAGAGCAATTATGCCGCACGAAAACATCGTTTATTTCGGAGATACGGGAAGAGTCCCCTACGGCAACCGCAGTGTGGAAACAATTCGACGATATGCCGCACAGGACGCAAATTTTCTTCTCAGCAACAATGTAAAAATGGTAATCGCCGCTTGCGGGACTGTAAGCTCCACGGCAAGCGACCTCGGCGAGAAACTCCCCGTGCCATACACCAATGTAATCGCACCCACGGCAAAAGCCGCCGTTGAAGCCACCAAAAACGGTAAAATCGGCGTAATCGGCACTAAGGCTACCATCGCCAGCAGTGCATATAAAAAGGAAATACACAGAATTAACAGCGACTTAGAGGTTTTCCAGCAGGATTGTCCGCTTTTCGTGCCGCTTGTTGAAGAGGGATTTTTCTCTGCCGACGACCCCATTGCTCAGCTTACCGTTGAGAGATACCTGAAAACGCTGAAGGATCAGCATGTTGACACCATCATTCTCGGCTGTACTCACTACCCCATTTTAAAGGCTGTAATCGGCGAATACGTCGGTATGGACGTTAAGCTTA
This sequence comes from Acutalibacteraceae bacterium, assembly GCA_045119555.1. Classification (GTDB taxonomy): domain Bacteria; phylum Bacillota; class Clostridia; order Oscillospirales; family Acutalibacteraceae; genus RUG592. The sequence goes on from JBGVDU010000110.1 coordinate 1,435, forward strand.
TCGACAGCGGAAAGGAAACGGCTTTTCATGCCGCTGAACTTTTAAAGGAAAAGGGTCTTTTAAATGACAGCTCGGAAGAGGGAGAATGTAAATTTTATGTAAGCGACAGAACGGAAGGTTTCTCAAATCTTGCGTCCATTTTCCTTAATTCAAACATAGGTGAAAATGTAAGTCACATAGATATACACAACTACTAAAGGAAGTGACAAATTGGACGACAAGTACCTTATCTCTGTAATCGGAACTCAGACGGTAGACGGTGAAAAAGAAACTCTCGA
>JBGVDU010000111.1:0-5504 GCA_045119555.1 Acutalibacteraceae bacterium
GCTATTGGGAATGTAATCCAAATGAGGGAAGCGTTCTTAGCTGCGGAATTTGCAACAATTTGTGCGAGTGCGTAAGCCACAGGCAGTACAAAAATAAGCTGACGGCAAAGGGAAATAATCAGAGATTCAGTACCGCTTTGCACTGCCTGATAAATTCCTTGAAATGCTATATTAAGTCCCGCAAACATAAAGCTTACGGAAATAATTCTAATTGCACTGATGCACAAAGTCGTAGTTTCGTCAGACAAACCGAATGCACCCGTAAGAGGTGAGGCGATAAGCTCGAGTATAATAAAGCCTGCGAACATCATCATAAGAGTATATCCTATACCGTATTTAATGCCGTCTTTCACACGCTTCTTGCTTTTCATGCCGTAGTTAAACGATACAATAGGCGTAATGGCATCTCTTAAGCCGAAGGCGGCGAACAGGATAAACTGCTGAATTTTGTAGTAAAGTCCGTAAGCCGTAACAGCGGTTTCATTGATTCTACCGAGTATAATATTCAAGCCGTAAGTCATAAAGGACATAAGAGCCTGTGCGATGATAGCCGGCAAACCGATAGAATAAATACTGCCTAAAATTTTGATTGACGGGCGGGAATATTTAATATGGTTGGAAATCTCCTTGTTGAAAATGATTTGGAACACCAAAGCGACAACCAAGGAAACAATTTGACCTATAACCGTTGCGTAAGCCGCACCCTTAACACCCATTTCGGGGCAGCCGAAGTAGCCGTAAATCATAATGGGGTCGAGGATAATATTTGTAACAGCACCTGAAATCTGTGCGATTGTTGAAAAAACAGAAAGGCCCGTTGACTGAAGAACCTTTTCGTATATTGAAAAGAAAGCAATACCGAACGACCAAACACAGCAAATTTTCAAGTATGAAACAGCCATTTCCGTAATAATTGGGTCTGTTGTCTGAGATTTCACATAAATGTCTGTGCCAAACAGTCCAAATAACAGAAACAGTATGTAAATTACAGCCGCTGAAAAAAGGCCGTTACCTGCGGCACGGTTTGCCTGCTCATTATCCCCTGCACCGAGTGAACGTGAGATTAAAGCGTTTACGCCGACACCTGTTCCTATACCGAATGCTATCATAAGCACCTGAATGGGGAAAGCAAGCGTCAATGCGTTGAGTGCCGCTTCTCCGTTTTGCTCCATATTCGATACGAAAGCACTGTCAACAATGTTGTACACCGCTTGGAGTACCATGGAGATTATCATCGGTATGCCCATAGAAAGCATAAGCTTGTCTACGGGGGCAGTGCCGAGCTTGTTCATTTTTTGTTTTTGTTCCATAAAATCCCTCACTGAAAATATCTTAATTGTACCGATTAAAATTCTTTATAATAAACAAAAAAGCGTAAATCCGGACAAAATCCTGGATTTACGCTTTCGCAACTCGGTACGGGTAAGATTATATCAGATTTTTTGGAGAAAAATCAAGTGGAAAATTTATAAAAAATTAATCGCATTTAGTAATAAAATTTTGTTGTGTAGTGTCAGTAGTTGTTTAATATATTCGAGTTTTGTTTAAAAACGGTATCTTGTTTGTAACTATTGTTAATGATTTGTGTAATTTTTATATTATTGTGGTTAATTTGCTATTAATATTGATAACAAACGTAACTTAAAAACGAGTTTTCCACATAATAATGTTGAAATGTGGAAAATTCCGTGGAGAAATAGGCTGTTTACAAAAATTCCTTAATATCATTTGCGGCGTCCTCTTCAATATCAATAAGCCTTTTTGCTATATCCTTCACTCTTTCCTCGGCGGCTTCGTATTGATTCAAGTATTTTCTGAGCGACTTAACACCCATGTTACAGCCGTCTGTAATTAAATCTGCAACTGTTTTGTCCGAATCATCAATAGTCAGCTTGAAATTTGTTTTTATCCATGACATACCCTTTGCCATAGGGCTTGGCTCTTTTCCGCTGTCGTGGTATTCGTTTAATATTTCATGCGTTTCGTTGCCAAGCTTTTCGTGTTTTTCCTTGCAATGGATTAAAATTGATTTCAGTTCTTCGTTTTTAACGCTGTCGAGAACCTCGTCAATAGATGAAACTCCCATTTTAATCCCTGCATTGCATTCTTGCAAAAGCTCAATAGTATCGTTGTTTATAACTGCTGTGCTCATTTAAAAGACATCCTTTCAAAAAAATTTACGATATTATTATTAGCTGACGAATCAAAATAAATAACTATCAAAATTTAACTTGTATTCAAAAATTGTCGATGAGAAAAATAATAGTACATAAATTTTTGAAATAAGGTGATTTTATGATAAAACAAATAGGGAAGAGTACCCTTGAATTTACCAATCGTCCGAGAGTTCTCGGCTTTGGCTCGGTTGTAGGAAAAAAAGAGGGCGAAGGGCCTCTAAAGGATTGGTTTGACAAAATTTGCTATGATACAACTATGGGCGACCAAACTTGGGAAAAGGCGGAATCTCTGCTTCAGTGCGAGGCTGTGAGTACGGCACTGGAAAAATCGGGACTGAAAAAGGAAATGATAGACTACATTTTTTCGGGAGATTTGCTCAATCAGTGCGTTTCTTCAAGCTACGGCTTGCGTGGCTTTGATATTCCTTTTTTGGGGCAGTACGGAGCTTGCTCGACCATGGCTCAGACTATTTCCGTGGCTTCTGTTTTTGCGGAGAGCGGTGCGGCTAATGCGTGTATCGCCGTTACATCTTCTCATTTCTGCTCGGCAGAGCGTCAGTTCAGATTCCCCCTGCAGTACGGCGGTCAAAGAACACCCACGGCACAGTGGACGGTTACAGGCTCGGGAAGTGTAGTCATAGGTGCATTTGAGAACGGCAATTTCAGAGTGGGCAATGAGCTCGTTTGCCCAAGCGGTACAGCTGTTGATATGCGAGAAAAATCGCTTATCGGGATTGAGCATATTTGTTCGGGCAGAATTGTCGATATGGGTATAACCGATGCAAACAATATGGGTGCGGCAATGGCAGGAGCCGCCGCTGACACGATTTACCGCTTTCTTGACGATACCCAAACTTCTTATGATGACTACGACCTGATAATAACGGGTGACTTGGGGCAGGTTGGTACGGAGCTTTTATATGAGCTTTTAAGCAGAGAGGGAATTGACATAAACGACAAGCACAGGGATTGCGGACTTATGATTTTTAATCGGGAGGAACAGGACGTTCATTCGGGCGGTTCGGGCTGTGGCTGCAGCGGAAGCGTGCTTTGCTCTTATTTTTTGAAGAATATGCAAAAGAGAAAGTATAACAACATTCTTTTTGTTGCTACGGGTGCATTGATGTCCCCCACAATCGTCCAGCAGGGTGAGAGTATTCCCGGTATTGCACATTTGGTGCATTTCAAAAACTGTATGGATTGACAATTTATTAAGGCAAATCACCGTCTGTTACTGTCCAACATTATTTTTGAAATCCTTGTTTTATCCGTTTGGATATGTTATAATAAATCGAACAGCTTAGGCTTATTGTGTATGATTTTATTAACGGTGATTAAATTATGCTTGAAAAAATTAAAGCGGTTGATGAAAAACTCAGTCAATCGGTTGCGAGATTGCACACACCAATATTGAATAAAATAATGCTTTTTATGACGTTTCTCGGAGATGCGGGAAAGGTTTGGTTTTTGGCGATTGCCATAATTATCTACTTCAAGCGGTCTGTATATGTAGGAGTAGCGTTATGTGCGGGCTTGGGTTTGACATTTTTGACGGCTGAGGTTATTTTGAAAAGAATAGTTTGCAGAGTTCGTCCTTGTCACAAAATCGATGAAAATCTGCTGATTTTGAAGAAGATGCCGCATTTTTATTCGTTTCCGTCAAGCCATTCTGCTACGTCATTTGCGGTAGTTACGGTTTCGTTTCTGCTTTGCAATCCGTTGGCAACGGGAGTAATGTTTGTTATAGCGGTAGGTATTGCGTTTTCACGCTTTTATTTGCAGGCACATTATTTAACGGATGTAATCTGCGGAATCTTGATAGGAATAGCGATAGGAATACTTTCCGTCAGAGGTGTGTATTTGCTGTTGAATGCAATTAACCCGTCACTCATAAAGTAATTCAATATTAAAAAGTCAAAGCCTTTGAGGATTAACTCCGCAAAGGCTTTAGTTTTTTCTCGTTGGTAAATTAAAATATTTATTCTCCATTTGACTTAATTGTTATTTTACTGATAGCGTTGTTTGCCTTTGGAAAAAATTCTGTTCCGCTTAGAAATAAGCTCTCGGAAAAATGTCGGTGTAGTCGTAATTGGGAAAAGCGTTATCTGTAATTACGTTAATGTCTAAGTTAATAAAAAATGTTTAATATGGAACGAACCGATACGTTGCCGCTTGTTCCATATAATTATTTCACCCCAAACTGCGTGGTTGACCGATGCAGTTTGGGGTGAATTTTCTTATTATTCTCTGCCTGTTCAATGAATAAATCTAAGAGGTGCTAAATATACTGTACAAGCGGTAAAGGACAGGGACAACGTATTTTAACGCAAAAACGGCTGTTTGTTGTGTCAGTCTATCAAAATATTCCCGATATCACCCCTGTGGCAATAAGTGCACCGCATGCGGCGGCAGATAAAAGACTGAGAATTCTAAATACAATAGCCTTGTTGCTTCGCATTGAGTGCGGCGGCTTTAAATCCTTTAAGTAATTTTCGGCTTCCTTTTCAAGAGTGTTGGCTCCTGCATTTATATATTCGGGCTTAATAACAAGCCAAGCCTTTTCAAAATAGTTGTTTTCGGTTTGAGTAATTTCAATGATTTGTCTGTTTACACCCTTGATCATTTTGTATCTCCTTTGTTATTTTTTTGTAGTATTTTCAATTTTATTATTGCCCGAACAGGTTGTGGTTATACAATTTTTTACAACTAAATATTGTTATATTATGAAAAATCTTGCCGAAAAACGCTGTCGTTTAAAAGATGTGGAAAACTCGCAAATTTATCAACAATATTACTATTTGTAAAGAGGAAAACTCTGTTAGGAATGTGGAAAACTATGTGGAAAGCGTGGATAACCGTTAAAACTATCCCGATTCTGCTTGATTTTTTACAAAAATGTTACTGTTGATAAAATTTCCGAACATCTAACATGTGGAAAACTCTGTGGAATGTTAGGAAAAGATTATAACAAATCGTAATAATACCCTTGTCAATACATTTTTAGAAATAAATAAAATTAAGCATTTTATTGTAATTTTTTAATGTTTTGTGTGCTTAAAGAAACAAAATTACAAAAATTACGGAAAAGTTACAGCTGAGTAATTGCGATCTGTGGAATTGTAATAATCCTTTGAAAAAGCAAGATTCTTGTTGCGGAAATCTTTACGTTTACATATATGCCATAGTCGTTTTTTAACGAACTATGAAAAAAATTAAATTTTTTTCAAAAAACTACTTGCATTTTGTAAATAAAGGTGATATAATAACATCACGGTCAAAGAGCCGTAAAAAAGTTTAATAGTTGGTATTGATGACGTTGAGGGTACA
>JBGVDU010000112.1:0-3954 GCA_045119555.1 Acutalibacteraceae bacterium
TGCTTATCATTCAACATGGGGCACAGGCTTGCATGTTAAGATTCCGTTTGTTGACAGAATCGTACGCAAGGTTTCGTTGAAAGAACAGGTTGTAGATTTTCCGCCGCAGCAGGTAATCACAAACGATAACGTAACAATGCAGATTGACACTGTTGTGTATTTCCAGATTACAGATCCGAAGCTTTATACTTACGGTGTTGAGCGTCCGATTGCGGCTATTGAGAATCTCACAGCTACAACTCTTCGTAATATCGTAGGTGAGCTTGAGCTTGACCACACTCTAACATCTCGTGATGTAATCAATACAAAGATCAAGGTTATCCTTGACGAAGCAACAGACGCTTGGGGAATTAAGGTAAACCGTGTAGAGCTTAAGAATATTCTTCCTCCGAGAGAAATTCAAGATGCCATGGAAAAGCAGATGAAGGCTGAGCGTGAGCGTCGTGCGAAAATTCTTGATGCTGAGGGTGAAAAGGAAGGGCAAATCCTCGTGGCTCAGGGTCATAAGGAATCTGCAATTCTTCAGGCTGATGCCGTAAGAGAAGCGAAAATCAGAGAAGCACAGGGTGAAGCTGAGGCTATTCTCACAGTTCAAAAGGCTTATGCCGATGCACTCAGAATGCTTAATGAAGCATCTCCGACAGAAAAGGTTATTCAGCTAAAGAGCCTTGAAGCATTTGAAAAGGCCGCAAACGGCAAGGCTACAAAGATCATCATTCCGTCGGAAATTCAGAATTTGGCAGGCTTGGTAACTTCAATTAAAGAGGTTGCCGATACAAAAACCGAGGAAAAATAATCAAAAATTCATCGACTTCTGCATTTTTATTGGTGCAGAAGTCGTTTTTTTTGAAATAACCGAGCATTTGCTCACGTTTTCTTGACTAAATAATTTTTCTTTGCTATAATGAACCTCGTGTGATAATTTACTGAAACTAACTAAAAAAGACACTCATTACAACATGTTTGATGTTTATGATATTTGTTTCGGGAAAGTGTATAAGGGTATTTGATTATGAAAAAAATATTGTCATTAGTTATCTCTGCATCATTACTGTCCACAATGGCCTTGTCAGGTTGTGTAAATATTACAACAGACGAAACAGAAAGCGTTTTATCTCAGGTCACTTCCACAGAATCCTCCGATGACGGTTCGGTTGAGTTTGTTCATTCGCAAAATCCCGAAATAGAAGTTCCGTCAACTTGTCCGCTTTCTCAAAGTCAAGTTGACAGTATTGTAAAAAATGCAGAAGACGTTCTTGCACAGTATGAGAATTTTTCGGGTACAGTGCTTATGTCTGTCGGAAATCAGATAATTTATGAAGAGTCTTTCGGCAATACTGATGCAAAGGGCAAAACTAAGAATGAAAACGATACATATTATCAAATAGGCTCACTCACAAAGCAGTTTACGGGTGCGGCTGTTTTGATGCTTGAGAAAGAGGGTAAGCTGAAAACGACAGACACTCTCGAAAAGTATTTTCCCGAGTACGATTACGAATATATGAAAACCGTTACGATTGAACATTTGCTTGAAATGACTGCCGGAATGGGCGATTATATGGCTGTGATAGAGGGTAACGAGGAAACTCTTAATAAATATTTAAAGGCCGCCGGCAAATCAGAGGATGCGGCGAAGGATTTTATTGTTGATATAATTTTCGAAGACGGTCTATATACAGACCCCGGTATAGCTTACAATTATTCAAATTCTTCATATTATCTTCTCGGCATAATTATTGAACAGGTAACGGGTATGTCATACAAGGACTACCTTCAGCAGAATTTTTTCGACGCTGCAGGAATGACAGATACCTATTTTGTTGGTGACGGTAAGGATAATCAAACGGGATATTCCTTTAATGAGGGAAAATATGTTTCTGATAATGACAATAAATATTTAAAGGCGGAGGGTGACTATCCTTATTTGTTCTCCGCAGGCTCGGTTGTTTCTACCGCCGAGGATATGAATAAGTGGCTTGATGTTATAGTCGCAGGCGATATTATTACAGAAAGTGACCGCTCAAAGGTGGAAAAATCACTTTCCTGCTATAACTACGGCTGGAATACGGCAGAGGGCTCATGGCACCACAGCGGAAGAACTTATGCCTACTCTTCACAGATTTATGTTGATTATAAGACAGATACTAAGCTTGTAATTCTTACCAATATTTCTTTTTACAGCGATTTGAACGAGATATCTTATAAGATATTTAATCCGATGATGGAGGCTGTAAATAAGGTTCAAAAATAATAATTTTCAATATTTTCTCCGTAATCGCATGTTTTTGTACTTGTGATTGCGGAGAATTTTTGTATGATGTTGTTAAGTATTGCTTCAATTTTCAAGTTATCCGTAAATTCCCTTGACAATAGTTAAAAAGAATGATAGAATAAACTGAAATTGAAAATCGTTTTCAATTTGTTTTTTGGAATATCATACGGCTTTAACCTTAAAATATTCGGAGGCAGATAATGCAGGAGTATAAGACTAAACAAAAGGAAATATTGTTGGAATGTCTTACTGAAAATAAAGATGTTCATCTGACAGCAGGTGAAATCTCGGCTAATCTACGAGAGAAAGGGCATTCGCTGGGTATGTCCACGGTGTACCGTCAGCTTGATAAGCTTGTTGCGTCGGGTTTGGTAAGGAAATATATTATAGATGAAAATTCTTCTGCATGTTATCAGTATATAGGCAGTACGGGGGAGTGTTGTGAGCATTTCCATTTGAAGTGTAACGTCTGCGGAAATCTTATTCACACCGATTGCAGTCTTATGAGAAAAATAGCGGAGCACATGAGGGAAAGTCACGGCTTTGTCGTTGACAGCACAAAGACCCTTTTATACGGAACTTGCCGTGAATGCAGTGAGAAAGCGAATCATTAAGTGGAGGAAAGTATGGCTATTTTAAAATGTAATAATGTTACAATGAGCTACGAGGGCATGAACGTGTTTGAAAACCTCAGCTTTTCATTAAACCAAGGCGATTACCTCTGCATTCTCGGTGAGAACGGTTCGGGAAAAACCACCTTGATGAAAGGACTGCTCGGGCTTTTGAAGCCGACTTCGGGAAGTATTGAATATTCGGACGGACTTCTCCAAAATCAAATCGGTTATCTTCCTCAGCAGTCGGCAATTCAGAGGGATTTTCCCGCATCAGTCTATGAGGTGGTTCTGTCGGGCACACTCAACAGCAGAGGACTCAGACCTTTTTACAGCAAAAAAGAAAAGGCACTTGCCGAAAAAAATATAGAAAGGCTGTCAATTTCTCATTTGAAAAAAAGGTGCTATCGTGAGCTTTCGGGCGGTCAACAGCAGAGAGTTCTTCTTGCAAGAGCTTTGTGTGCAACAAAATCACTTCTTTTGCTCGATGAACCGGTAACAGGACTTGACCCTGTTGTTTCTGCCGAGTTTTACGCTTTGATTAAGGATATTAACAAAAACGATAATATCACTGTAATAATGGTATCACATGATGTAAAGGAATCTGTTGCAAATGCATCTCATATTTTGCACATTAAGCATAAAAACTGCTATTACGGAACGGTAAACGAATATCTGGCAAGCAGTGTGTCCGATTTGTTTATGGGCAGTTGATGTATTGTTTTGTACTTTTGGAGGAATATTGATGAGTTATTCTATAAGCGACATTTTGTCTTATACCTTTATGCAAAGGGCACTTATCGTCGGTGTACCTGTTGCACTGTGTGCCGCCTTGCTCGGTGTAAGCTTGATATTAAAACGCTATTCAATGATTGGTGATGGACTTTCGCATGTCGGCTTCGGTGCTCTTGCACTTGCGGCGGCTATGAATCTTGCTCCGCTTCAGGTTGCGATTCCCGTTGTAATTATAGCCGCCTTTCTTCTTCTGAGAATCAGCGAAAACAGCAAGATAAACGGTGACGGTGCGATTGCCATAGTTTCAAGCAGTGCTTTGGCGATAGGCATAGTCGT
>JBGVDU010000113.1:0-6822 GCA_045119555.1 Acutalibacteraceae bacterium
CGCTCAAGCCTTTTTAAAGGCTTGCGGATTCCAAAGGCAGAGCCTTTGGTGGGTTTTAAGGGCAACACCCTTAACGATATAATACCTCACAAAAATGCCGTATCACGGCATTTTTAAAAAAGCTATCCGATAGTTGCTATATTTAATACCTCGACTATTATTAAGCTCTCTCGTGGAATGTCCTGTTAATTACATCGAGCTGTTGTTCTCTTGTCAGCTTTACAAAGTTTACCGCATAACCCGATACCCTGATTGTCAGCTGCGAATATTCCTCGGGGTGTTCCATTGCGTCCTCCAAAAGTTCTCTGTTCAAAACATTTACATTTATATGATGACCGCCCTTGTCAAAATAGCCGTCGAGAAGCTGCATGAGATTTTTTGATCGCTCATCAAGAGATTTACCCAATGCCTGCGGTATAATCGAAAACGTGTATGAAATACCGTCCTCACTGAAATCGTACGGAAGCTGTGCGACAGAAAGCATAGATGCAATACTGCCCTTTGTATCTCTGCCGTGCATTGGATTTGCTCCCGGAGCGAACGGCTCTCCGCCTTTTCGTCCGTCGGGAGTTGAGCCTGTTTTTTTACCGTAAACGACGTTTGAAGTGATAGTCAAAATCGACATCGTGTGCTTGCTGTTGCGGTAGGTTGGGCAAAGACGAAGCTTTTCCATAAATGAGCGTACAACCTCAACGGCTATGGAATCAACTTTTGAATCGTTGTTGCCGAATTTTGGGAAATCCCCTATAACATCGTAATCTACGGCAAGACCTGTATCATCTCTGATAACCTTAACCTTTGCGTGCTTGATAGCCGAAAGGCTGTCTGCAACAACGGACAGTCCTGCAATTCCACAGGCACATGTGCGGAAAACAGTGTCATCGTGCAGTGCCATTTGTAGGCTTTCGTAGCAGTATTTGTCGTGCATGTAATGAATACAATTCAAGCTGTTAATATAAACTCTCGCAAGCCATGTCAGAACGAAATCAAACTTTTGCGACACCTCATCATAGTCAAGATATTCACCTTTGCAAGGCTCGAATTCAGGCATAACCTGCTCTCCGCTCTTTTCATCTCTTCCTCCGTTGATTGCATAAAGCAAAGCCTTTGCAAGATTTGCCCTTGCACCGAAAAACTGCATCTGTCTGCCGACTCTCATGGCGGATACACAGCAGGCGATTGCATAATCGTCACCGAAACGCTTTCGCATAAGTTCATCGCTTTCATATTGAATTGATGAGGATTCAACAGATACCTTGGCACAGAATTTTCTGAAATTTTCGGGCAGCTTTGACGAGTAAAGAACAGTCAAATTCGGTTCAGGTGCAGGGCCTAAGTTTGAGAGTGTGTGCAAAAATCTGTAAGACATTTTTGTCACCATCGGTTTGCCGTCACAAGCAATTCCGCCAAGCGATTCCGTTACCCATGTAGGGTCTCCCGAAAATAATTCGTCATAAGCCGGAGTTCTGAGAAAGCGTACTATTCTAAGCTTCATTACAAAGTGGTCTACAATTTCTTGAATCTCACTTTCGCTAAATGTTCCAAGTCTTAAATCACGTTCAGCGTAAATATCAAGAAATGTGGAAACTCTTCCGAGTGACATTGCCGCTCCGTTTTGCTGCTTGACAGCCGCAAGATAAGCAAAGTAAAGCCACTGAAAAGCTTCCTTTGTGTCCTTTGCAGGGCGGCTTATATCAAAGCCGTAATCCGATGCAAGCAGTTTCAGCTTTTTTAGTGCTTTAATCTGTTCTGCAATTTCTTCTCTTAATCGAATTTCGTCCTCATTCAGAGATGACGGCGGATTGGTGAAAAATTTCTCCTTTTGCTCAATTAGAAAATCTACGCCGTAAAGGGGAACTCTTCTGTAATCTCCGATTATTCTGCCCCTGCCGTATGCGTCAGGCAGGCCGGTGATAATTCCGCTGTGACGAGCCTTTTTAATTTCGGGGGTGTAGACATCGAAAACACCGTCATTATGCGTTTTTCTGTACTCGAAAATTTCCATAACCTTCTCGGGAAGCCGTCTGCCGTACGCTTCGAGCGATTTTTCAACCATGCGGATTCCTCCGAACGGCATAATTGCCCTTTTAAGCGGAGCATCTGTCTGCAAGCCGACAATTTGCTCAAGTTCCTTGTCGATGTAGCCGGGACGATAAGCGTTGATATCGGAAATTGTGTGTTCATCAATATCAAGCACTCCGCCTGCTTTTGTTTCGTCCTTCATCAAAGAAGTCACCTTTTCCCAAAGCCTAACCGTGCGTTCGGTAGGCGGTTGTAAGAAGCTGTCATCGCCCTCGTAAGGAATGTAGTTTTCGTGTATAAATTTACTTACATCAATAGTTGCGTTATCTGATAATTTCATAAAATCTCCCTTTTGTTTTTTATAAATTATTATTCTTAAAAATATGGTATTTATGCGTAAAGCATGGTTTGAAAAATTGTGCGAAGCGTCATGCTTTTACGCCTTGTGTATGTTATGTGAATTTATGAAAATTATGCTTTTTTATGTTGCAAAATGTGCTCAAAAGATATACAATTAAAAAGCAGAAAAAAGCTAATGATATATAATGCGTAAGATAAAAATATTTTGTACCCCTTGCAGAAAGGAAGAAAAAGCTTGGCAAAACGTGTAAAGCGAAGTAAGGTTATTCGCTCTTATGACGGTGTGGACAGAAAAGAAAGCACGGCAGGACTTATGGCACTCAGAATTATTATTATTCTCGTAATAATTCTTTTTATATGCGGAACAGTGCTTATTTTTGTCCATGATTTTCAAAAAGAAACAGAAGAAATAAACAGCACAACTTCCGATACTGATACCGAGGAGTTTTACGGACAGTTTGACGAGGAAGAAAAGGAAATGCTTATAGAATACTGCAATAACTCAGTATCGTTGAGCGAATATTATACTGTTGAATTGACCGATTACAATGAGGATATCCAAGTTAATTCATTAATGCTCAACAGCCTTAACAGAATGCTTGAGGCAGCGGAAAAGGACGGAATACATCTTGAGGTGGTTTGCGGTTATATGTCTTATGACGAGTGCGAAAGAGAGCATCAGTCCATACTGCTTTCCTTTGAGGATGAAGGCTGTACCCTTGCGGAATCGGAAACGAAGGCAAGAGAAATTTTTCCGCCGGGAGATAACAACGAGTACAGAACAGGCTTGCTTATAAAGTTCGGCAATGCGGACGGCAGTGACTTTTCAAAAACGGACGCCTATGCGTGGCTTTATAAAAACGGAGTGAATTACGGATTTATAAATCGCTACACCGATGATAAAAAAACATACACGGGAATAAATGAGGATTTGACGGTTTACCGCTTTGTCGGTACGGAAAACGCTCAAAAAATGCGTAGCTTCGGTATGTGCCTTGAGGAATATAACGACTATTGCTCTTATAGATGACATTTTTTTAATAATTGTAAAGATATTATTCTAAAAACCCTTGATTTTTTTCTGAGATAGTGATATAATTCTAATGTTATTACGGAATATTGAAAGAGGTGAAACATAAATGAAGCAGAACACTCATCCAAAATATGAGCAGACAACAATCACATGTGCTTGCGGCAATGTAATTGAAACAGGCTCTACAAAGGAAAATATCCGTGTTGAAATTTGTTCTAAGTGTCACCCGTTCTTTACAGGTAAGCAGAAGCTCGTAGATACAGGCGGACGTGTAGACAGATTTAAGAAGCGTTACGGAATGGCTCAGGGCAAGTAATTTGTCGAATGCCGAGAGAAGGATTTCTCTTAAAATTGAAAACTAAAGAGATGCCCGTCATAGGATAAATAAATCCCTTGACGGGTGTTTTGTCTTACTGTAACAATATTAAAGCTTGTTATACTAAATTCTAATTAAAAATTTGCATTAAAATTTCGGTCAAGCCTTTTTAAAGGCTTGCGGATTCCAAAGGCAGAGCCTTTGGTGGGTTTTAAGGGCAACGCCCTTAACCTTATTCTGAAAAATCGGGGTGAAAAAATGACCGAGTATATAACTGTAAAAGAATATGGCTGTGATGAGTTCGTTGAGAAGCGTTCTCGTTTTATCGGCTATTGTAAGCCTGTTAAAGCTCAAGATGAGGCGGTCGAGTTTATAAACGAAATTCGCTCAAAGCATTGGGACGCTACTCACAATGTTTATGCTTATGTGTTGTCCGACGGGCAGATTATGCGTTACAGCGATGACGGCGAACCGCAGGGAACGGCAGGTGTTCCTGTGCTTGATGTAATCAAAAAAATGGGTGTAACCGATGTTGTTGTTGTTGTGACGAGATATTTCGGAGGAATTATGCTCGGTGCAGGCGGTCTTGTAAGAGCGTACTCCCACGGTGCAAGCATAGCCGTAGCCTCCGCAAACCCCGTAACAATGCAGCTTTGCCATAACTGTATTGTCAGCTGTACATATAATCAGTACGGTAAGGTAAGTGCACTTATTCCGAGCAACGACGGCGTAATTGACGATTCTCAATTCGGCGAGGGAGTGGATATTCTTTTTCACATTCCCGAAGATAATCTCAGTAAGCTTAACAAGGAACTTGCCGATGCAACAAGCGGCGAGGTGGAAGCAATGGCTGATGAGGTTAAATTTTATGAGAAGTAAGCTTTAACGTGATTTTAAGGAAATTGCGATGACATATTAATATGCTCAAAATATTTCGATAAAAACCGACAACACGGGCAGATATCTTCCATCATACCGAAAGATAATCTTAGTGAATTATGCGATATATTTTTCTGATTACAAAACAAAAATGGATTGAAATGCTATTAAAAACCTTTATCGTGATGTAAAGTTCCACCATCACAAAAAAATTTATTTTATTAAAGAAAAAATAAAGGGTTTTAAGATTTTTTTGAGTAAATATATAACAGAGGAAGTTTCGCACTTTTATTTTGGTGTTTTTGGGAGAAGTGCATTTAAATATAAAATAAATACATAGGAGTTGTTATGGAAAAGAATATTATAGCCGAAACCGAAAGATTGATTTTAAGAAGATACACTGAAAGCGACTTGAATGATTTGTATGAATATTTGTCAAATCCTCAGGTGGTAGCCTACGAACCCTATAAGCCTATGACCTTGGAAGAGGTTAAGGGGAATTTGGAATGGAGAATTTCTACTGATGAAATGATAGCCGTTGAATTAAAGTCAAGCGGAAAAATGATAGGTAATGTGTATTTGGGAAAAAGAGATTTTGAAGCACTTGAAATAGGATATGTGTTTAATGCCGACTATTGGGGAAAGGGTTATGCTAAGGAAAGCTGTAAGGCTTTGATTGAATCTGCTTTCTCTAAAGGCATACATAGAATTTTCGCCGAGTGTGACCCCGAAAATCCAAATTCATGGAAATTGCTTGAAGCCTTGGGATTTGAACGAGAGGCTCATTTGAAGCAGAATGTATATTTCTGGAAGGATGAAAATGATAATCCTATTTGGAAAGATACTTACGTTTACGCTGTATTGAAAAAATAATGCGTACATAATTTGCGTTGTTTGCTGTGGCAAAATGAAGTTTGCCAAGCAGGACGGCGTTGCCAAGGGTGGTGATATTTTGGCTTTACCTGAGGAATTTTTACAGGAATTGAGATTGAGAAATAATATCTCCGATGTCATTTCGGGTTATGTCAACCTTAGACGACGGGGAAGAAATATGGTCGGCTTATGTCCGTTTCACGGCGAAAAAACACCGTCCTTTACGGTTTATCCCGAAACGGATTCGTTCTATTGCTTTGGCTGCGGTGTCGGCGGTGATGTAATCGGATTTATTCGCAGAGCCGAGAACCTCGACTACATAGAGGCTGTGAAGCTTCTTGCTCAAAGAGCGGGAATGGATATGCCCGAGGACTCGTATGACGATTCAATGCAAAAGCTTAGAATGAGAATCTACGAAGCTAACCGAGAAGCGGCACGTTTTTTTCACGCTCAGCTTTATTCACCGACAGGCAAAAGCGGACTTGACTATATTCGCGGCAGACAGCTTTCGGAAAGAACAATCCGTTCGTTTGGTCTTGGCTTTGCCCCGAACAGTTGGTCTGCACTTTCGGATTATTTGATGAAAAAAGGCTTTAAGCCGACAGAGCTTGTACAGGCGAATCTTGCTTTTAAAAATAAAAACGGCGGTATTTCAGACAGGTTCAGAAATCGAGTTATGTTCCCGATTATTGACGTTCGTGGAAATGTTATCGCCTTCGGCGGACGCATTATGACAGACGAAAAGCCGAAATATTTAAATACCTCCGATACGGTTGTGTTTAAAAAAAGCAATAATCTTTTCGCATTGAATAAAGCGAAAAACGCAAAGTCGGACAAGCTGATTCTTTGTGAGGGTTATATGGACGTAATTGCCCTGCATCAAGCAGGTTTTAATTACGCAATAGCCACACTCGGTACGGCTCTCACACCTGAGCAGGCCGTAATTATAAAAAGATATACAAGCACGGTTGTTATTTGTTATGATGCCGATGAGGCAGGGCAAAAGGCTACCGCACGAGCGATTGACATTCTTCGTAAAGAAGGACTGAATATTAAGGTTCTGACTATTCCCGACGGAAAAGACCCCGATGAGTACATAAAACGTCACGGTCAGAACGGCCCTATTAAATTTAAAAATCTGCTTGAGGGAACAGGGAATGACTTGGAGTACAGAATATTGAAGCTTAAGCAAAGTCATAATCTCACCGTCCCCGAGGGCAAGGTCGAGTTTATGACGGAAGCGGCAAAGCTGCTTTCTGCTCTTGATAACGAAATCGAAAGAGATGTTTACGCAAGCAAGCTTTGTCTGGAAATGGGCGTTGAAAAGGCGGCATTTGAC
>JBGVDU010000114.1:0-1682 GCA_045119555.1 Acutalibacteraceae bacterium
TATCGTGTTGAATAAGCTGGAAACGACGCATGCCGTGCACCTCTTTGAGTATTGCGTACAGTGACAACGGAGCTATTCTTTTTCCGTTTTCAAAGGTCAAAATATCGTCGGTTCTGCCCTCCAAGGTGAGCCACGGTCTTGTACAGCCACATTTGCAGGGAGTATTGTACATTGTAATTCTGTCGGTGATTTCAAAACGAATAAACGGGCACACACTGTTCGCAAGATTCGTCAGAAGCACCTTTGAGGACTGAGTACCGAACGGCACGGGATTATTATTTTCGTCCACCGCTTCCAAAATCACCCAATCATCATTCACATGAAAATGATGCTCCGTACACTCACACGCAACCGTGCCTCCCTCCGTACATGAATAATTCGTTTGAACACGGCAATTAAACACATGCGACAATCTCTCACGAGTGGTTTCGCTCAAATGCTCGCCTCCGGTCATAATTATTGTCGGATTGATATGCAGTCTGCCCAACTCCTGCTCATCGGCGAGTAATTCCATCGCTGTCGGATAGCAACCGACCATTGACGGCTGAAACTCATTCAATGTTTGAACAATCTTATCGGTTGAATCACGAACCTCGCAAGTAATCATTTTCTTTTTCTTCCACGGCCTTTTACGGAGATTATATTTCACCGAGCCACAACCGAGGTAAAAGCCGTTATCGGCAAACAGGGCAACCGTTTTACCGCCGTGCTTAATAAATTTTTTCATATTCTCCGCTTCGGCAAAGCTTCTCAATACACCGATTGCAGATGCGACATTGTTTACGGAATCGTCATAAAGCACGATACACGGGTTTCCCGTTGAACCTGACGTTGAATAAACAAGATACTTTCCATCCAGCTTTTTCCCCACATTTGAAACATCAGACATAAACTCATCAACTTTTTTACGGGTAATGCTTCTGTCGGTGAACCAATCGTCAAAGTTGTTCATCATCGCCGTTTTATTCACCGTCGGCAGATTTTCAAGCGGAGTATTCTCGTCAATATCTCGGTAAAGTCTCGCATAATAGGGACTGTTCCTCTTTGCATGGGAAATCAACTCACGCAAACGCTTCTGTTGTAAATTATGACGATCCTCGGGCGTCATTTTGTCTGCCTTTTTTGTTTCAAAAATTGCTTTAACAAGACTGTATTGCTTCATAAAAATACCTTCCTTTACTTCCAAAAAAATTAATCTAAAAAACTCAATCGGGCAAATTTTCTTTTGCTCCCCGCACCATATCCGCAACTGTTTTTTTCATCATTTCAGCCGCCTGTTCATCGCTGAAATCCATGTTATTTACACAAATCATTGTACTTATTCCCACGAGAAACAGAAAACTTCTCATCAGAATATCTTTGCAAATATTTTCGTTTAAACCGTAAAGCTCTGTCATTTTTGCAAGCATCCGCTTGTTGCTCTCAAAATTCATCATAACCTCGACTAAATTACTACCCTTAAATCCACTCGACAAATAAAGCAATCTAAACAAATTCGGCTTATATCTTGCAAGGTCTAAAACCCATTTGGTGGTTTTGGCAAAAAAATCGGGTTGATTTTCATTCACAAGAACTTCCTCGACGAATCTGTCACAGGCATAATCAAACGTGGCTTGACGCAAATCCTCCATAGTCGGAAAATGGCTGAAAACAGGCTGAATTGAGCACCCGACAGCCTTCGC
>JBGVDU010000115.1:0-1864 GCA_045119555.1 Acutalibacteraceae bacterium
TTTCGGGCTCGGGAAAATCCTCGCTTATAAACGAAATTTTGTATAAACATCTTGCTAAAAATCTTAACCGTGCAAAGACGAGAGCGGGTAATCACAAAGAGATTTTGGGTATAGAGAATCTTGACAAGGTTATTGATATAGACCAGTCACCGATTGGCAGAACACCTCGTTCAAACCCTGCAACATATACAGGTGTATTCACGGATATCAGAGAGCTTTTTGCCTCTACAAACGATGCAAAAATTCGAGGCTATAAGTCGGGTAGATTTTCCTTTAATGTAAAGGGTGGCCGATGTGAATCGTGTGAGGGTGACGGTATTTTAAAAATTGAAATGCACTTTTTGCCTGATGTTTATGTTCCTTGTGAGGTGTGCAAGGGAAGACGCTACAATCACGAAACTTTAGAGGTTAAATATAAGGGCAAGAGTATTTACGATGTACTCGAAATGACTGTTGACGAAGCAATGGAATTCTTCAAAAATATTCCTAAAATTTACAGAAAGATCAGTACACTTAAAGAGGTAGGACTTGGATATATTAAACTCGGTCAGCCTGCCACTACATTATCGGGCGGTGAGGCTCAGAGAGTAAAGCTTGCAACAGAGCTGTCAAAGCGTTCGACAGGCAAAACGATTTACATTCTCGATGAACCTACAACAGGACTTCATATTGCTGACGTTCATGTTTTGATAAATGTTCTTCAAAAGCTTGTTGACGGCGGAAATACGGTTGTAACTATCGAGCATAATCTTGACTTTATCAAGACGGCTGATTATATTATAGATTTAGGTCCCGAAGGCGGTGACGGTGGCGGAACTGTTGTAGCCACAGGTACTCCCGAAGAGGTTTCCGAGTGTGAAAAATCATATACAGGTATGTATTTGAAGAAAATTTTGCAGAAAAAAGCCTGCTCAGAAGAATAATTTTGAAATAATCTCGGAAAAAATAACGAGACGAGCTAAAAAAATCTTGATAAGCGTTGTAAAAAATGGTATAATACTAACTATTGTTGGGTTACTGTACAGTTAACTCAAAAATTGTGTCTTATAGGGCATTTATTATATGTATTGTAATTCTTATCTTGCGAGAAAGGGTAGAAATATATGATTAGAGAAAATGAGTACCGCACACACACCTGCGGTGAATTGAGAGAAAGCGACATCGGAAAGGACGTAAGAGTTGCCGGTTGGGTAGAGAACATCAGAGATCACGGCGGCGTAATGTTCCTTGATATCCGTGACCAGTACGGAGTTGTACAGGTTGTTGTACATGATGACAGCCTTTTGAGTGCAGTCAATAAGGAGTGCACAGTAACAATTTCGGGTAAGGTTGTAAAGAGAGATGAGGATACAATCAACCCGAAGATTGCAACAGGTACAGTTGAGGTTCACACAGACAGCCTTAAGGTTTTGGGTAAATCAAAGGCTAACCTTCCTTTTGAGGTTGCAACTTCCAAGGATGTTAAGGAAGAGGTTCGTTTAAAGTACCGTTATCTTGATCTTCGTAATAAAAAGAATCACGACAATATTGTTTTCAGAAGCAATGTTATTTCATATTTGCGTTCACAGATGCAGGAAATGGGATTCATGGAAATTTCCACTCCGATTCTTTCCACATCTTCGCCGGAGGGTGCAAGAGATTACCTTATTCCGAGCCGTAAGCACAAGGGAAAGTTCTATGCTCTTCCGCAGGCTCCGCAGATTTTCAAACAGCTTTTGATGGTATCCGGCTTTGATAAGTATTTCCAAATTGCTCCTTGCTTCAGAGATGAGGATGCTCGTGCAGACCGCTCACCGGGCGAATTCTATCAGCTTGACTTTGAAATGGCTTTTGTAACTCAGGAAGATGTTTTTGCCGTTGCAGA
>JBGVDU010000116.1:0-8542 GCA_045119555.1 Acutalibacteraceae bacterium
GAGTATATAGGTGTTTCGCTCACTGCGGTGAGCGACCAAAGACGCTGTCTTTGGAATCTGCAAGCTTTTGAAAAAGCTTGAGCAAAACTTTAAATGGGCGTTACTGATAGTTAGCGATAGCTATTACATTTCTTTCAAAAACTCCACAATCTTCTCAAAATGCATTGAATGTGAGGCTTTTACTAAAACCGTATCGTCCTTGTGAAGTATTGTGTCTATTTCCTCAATAGCTTGTTCAACTGTATCAAAATGATATGTTTCTACTCCGTCTGCGTTATCGCTGAGCGATTTTGCCAAGCTGCCTACCGTAACAAGAACATCTACTCCGCTCTTGGCGGCGTGCTTTCCTACTTCTGCGTGAAGCTCGATTTCCTTTTCGCCAAGCTCCTTCATATCGCCCAAAACGGCAATCCTTCTGCCTTTCATATTGCAAAGTGTATCAATCGCAGCTTTAACGGAGGTCGGATTTGCATTGTAGCAATCGTCAATAATTCTGATAATCTCTGTATCAATGAGATTTGCTCTGCTGCCTACTGTTGTATAGCTTTCAATACCCTTAACAATACTTTCATCGCTCATATTCAAAGCCTTACCGACTGCCGCCGCACCGAGGGCATTTGCTACCATATAATTACCGAGTGCCGGAATTGTAACATCAAGCTTTTTACCGTCAAAGCAAAGGGTACATTTAACGCTGTTTGCACCGCTGTTTTCAATGTTTTCGGCAAAGTAGTCGTTTTGCTCGCCCAATCCATAGGTTGCGGTGACATTTTCCACAGTTGCAAGCTTATCATCGTCACCGTTTACAAAGATTAAAGCATCTTCTTCCTTGTAGTTAAACATCTCCGTTTTTGCTTTGAGAACACCGTCACGGTCCTTTAAGTTTTCAAGGTGACAACAGCCGATATTTGTCAAAACGCACACGGTAGGTCTGACCATTTTACTGAGTCTTGTCATTTCGCCAAAGTCGCTGATACCCATTTCGATAACGGCAACTTCTGTATCCTCCGGCATTGCAAGTAGAGTTAGCGGAACACCAAGTTCGTTATTAAAATTGCCCTGTGTTTTATGCACAACAAACTCTTGACTAAGCACAGACGCAATCATCTCTTTTGTGCTTGTCTTGCCTACACTGCCTGTAATTCCGATAACCTCAATATTGCAGAAAAGACTTCTGTAATACTCGGCAATATCCTTGATAGCCTGTTCGGAGGATTTGACAAGGATATACGGCATATCGGTATCTATAACCTGTTCGCTGACTGCACACACGGCACCCAACTCAAAAGCCTTTTTTATGTAAAGGTGTCCGTCCGTGCGTTCACCCTTAATTGCAACGAAAAGCGAACCCTCCGTTACAAGACGGCTGTCAATTACAACACTCGTAATTGCAGTTGTCATTTTTACTTTTTCTCCTATGTAGTCACCGCCGCAAGCTTCGGCGATATCCCCCAAAGTTATCAACTTCATTGCGTTACCCCTTTTTAACATATATCCAATTCGGTTTTTATTAAAGTTAAGCTCAACCCTTTGCATCTGTACGCAAACTTAAATTTCAACTCAAGCCTTTCTATCTGTATGCAAACTTTCCCGATTTTTATTTAATCTCATTAAAGTTTCGCTCAAGCCTTTTCAAAGGCTTGCAGATTCCAAAGACAGCGTCTTTGGTCGTCGGTCGCAACCGACGAAACACCCTTATGCTCCACTCAGCGGAGTGGGGGTATTGATAGCTTTCGTCTAAGGTCAAGCTTGAAAGGGGGCGAACCTGCTGACAGTGGTTCGCCCCCAAGAACCAACTGACTGTTTTTATCTGAACAACAAGTTAAATCAGCTCTCGTACTTTTTAAGAGAAACCTCAATAATCTTGTCGCAAAGCTCCTCGTAGCCGATACCTACTGCCGCCGCTTCCTGCGGAATAAGGCTTGCACTTGTCATACCGGGGAGGGTATTTGCTTCAAGGCTGTATGCGTTTCCGTCTTTATCAAGAAGGAAATCAATTCTTGCATACGCTTCAAGCTGTAAAGCCTTGTATGCTTTCTCAGCTTCGCCCTGTAAAAACCTTGTTGTTTCTTCATCAAGCTGTGCAGGGCAAATTTCCTCTGTCTTACCTGCCTGATACTTATTTACATAGTCATAGAAGCCCTCTTTCGGGATAATCTCAATAATCGGCAAAGCCTTTCCGTCAATTACGCCGATTGAAAATTCTCTTCCTTTTATATACTGCTCAACAAGAACTTCTGTTTCGTAAACAAAAGCCTCGTCCATTGCCTTAATGAAATCTTCCTTATTTTCAACAATGGAAACACCTACACTGCTTCCGCCCGAGCAAGGCTTAACTACACACGGGAAGGTGTTCCAAGCGTCAAGCTTGCCGTTTTGCTTGTCCTCGGGCTTAAAGCTTTCACCTGCCGGTGTGCCTACACCGTGAGAAAGGTAGATACTCTTCGTAATTCCTTTATTCATTGCAACAGCACTGCCGAGATAACCGCTGCCTGTGTATTTAATTCCGAGCAAATCAAATGTAGCCTGCAAGCGTCCGTTTTCTCCGTTATCGCCGTGAAGAGCCAAGAATGCGATATCAGCATAACGGCAAATTTCTTCAACATGTTCACCCAAAAATCTGTCTGATTTATCTCTTCTCTGAGCCTTAATCTTTTCAAGGTCGGGAATAATCTCACGAACACCAAGGTTTTCCGTAAAATCATAACCGTTTTCAAACAAAGCCTCAACGTCACATTCGTCATGCTCGTAACCCATGAACACGTCAAGCAATACTACCTTATGTCCACGCTTTCTCAAAGCACCTGCTACCATGCTTCCCGATGTAATGGAAACATCACGCTCCGTACTGAGTCCGCCTGCAAGAACAACTATATTCATAAATCTTTGCCTCCGTTTTAAACAAATCAATTTTTATACATCAGTAAGGCTATCCCCTCGCTGATGCCCGTGTTTGGAAATCTACCCTCTATTTTACTCCTTTTCCGACAATGTTACAATACCGAAACTGATATTTGTATCAATAACATAGCGAGCGTCTTTGTTTTTTTCATCTCCGTCCGTCCAATTTACGTTGTCGGTAAAGGCGGAATAGCTTTCGCTGTGTCGGAGGGATATGGGAGAATCCTTAGGAACAGTAATATCCGCTCTTCCGTAGGATACATTTACAGACACATTACCCGTAACGGAAAAGCAGTCTATTATTAAAGACGTGGTCGTTGTATCTGCCGTTAAGCTTCCGACAACGTCAGACAAGCTCAATGTTGAGCTGTTAGCCGTAAGCTTTGTATAAAAACAGTCTGCTTTATTAACCGAAAAATCACTCGACACACTCGACAAATTAAAGCCGTTTTTTGAGGAAACAGCCTCAACACTGCCGCTTGTACCGCTCATTTCAAGCGTTACCTCATCCGCACTTATTGATTTTGCGTTAATTTTGGAATCGTAAAGGTTGATTTTTGTATTCATCGAGCTGTCAATATCGCAAAGCTCAAAGCTTGCGTGGTCACCGTTTATTCCGTATCCGCCCTTGTAGCCCTCGGGAATATTGACATAAAGAAGCACCTCGTCATATTCCTTTACAGGTTCACCGCTCCATAAATTTTTAACGTAAAGACATCCGTCCTTTATCGCCGTCTGAAGAGAAACCTTTCCGTCGGCACTGTCGGGATACTCAATACTGATAATCATAAGATCCGACTTTGACGGCTGAAATACTACCGTACAGTAATCGCCGAAAACCTCCAGTGTATTGAATTCATTAAGCTGATACGTTACACCCTCAAACGTGGTTACATCAGGAAGCTTGGATAAATCCACCGCCTCCGTTTTCGTAAAAGCAACATTATTTTCATCAAGCTGAATACTGCCCTCAAAAATATCGTAAATATCTCCGTAATTCACATTCGCTTTATTAATCATAACAACTCCGATTACGGTAAATACAATCGCAATAATCAGAAATACTGCGGATAACCTTGCTGTTTTTTTCATACACGGCTCACCGCTTTCTTATTATTTTTAAGAACTCTGCCCATAAGCTTAGGAAAAACAAGCACTGTTTTTATTGCCCCTTTAAAAATCACAACACTCAGTATGAGAAAGGCAAGGGTGAAAAATATACCGCCTATACCAAGCAATATAAAGCCTGTCTGCAAAGACGCCACTGTAAAAGAAAAAACGCTTAGACAAACGCTCGCCGCACAAAGTGCAAGAGATAAAAGCAGTATCGCTATACCAAGCACCGCCGTAACGGGAATATAAATAGCGGCAACGGGAATAAGCAGTATGAATTTCAGCACACTTATTGCTGTCACTTTGCCACTTTGCTCATTTATATACACCGATTCTATGCCCTCAATCGGCAACGGCAAACCGTTTTTGTAACCATTTGCTATTTCCTTTGGCGACGAAAGAGCGTTGATGATATTTTCCTCGCTCATGCCCTGTTCGGTATGCTCGGTGAAAAATTGTGTGTAGTCATTCATAATCACAACTTTTTCTTCATCGGGAATATCGGCAAGCTCCACCATTAGCTCATACATAAACTGTGATTGTGTCATAATAGATAGTCCTTCATTTTCAAAGTATCACCATCGGGGATATAATATGTGCTTTTCGGCTCTTCTTTTAGCTCAGGCGAAATATTTGTGTGAATATACAAGGAATCAAGACCTACACCAACCGCACCGAGAATATCGGCTGTCGGGTCATTTCCTACCATTATTGTTTCCTTCGGGTCAAGGCTGTATCTGTTAAGCATAACATTAAAGAAAGCCGAATCGGGCTTACAGCACTCCTCATCGGAGGAAATAACAATCCCGTCGAATTTATCTCTTATACCAAGAATACCAAGCTCGTCCCATGTAAAGGCTCTTTGTGCATTTGTAAGCAAATAAATATTTGCACCCGCCTTTTTCAGACTGTCGAGCAAGTCCTCAATGCCGTCATAAAGCTTGATGTACTCTCTCGAAGCAGTTCTGAACTCTGTTGCTGTTTCGAGTGCAAGACCTTCACTGCATTTAACGCCCTTGTCCTCATAAAGCCTTGTAAAAACCTTTTCGATTTTGATATCTATATATTTATATTCGGGGTGCTTTGCGGATATAACCTCTTTTTCAGAATTTACAAATTTATCGTAAGCTTTATTAAGCTCCTCGGCAGTGTACTCTGCACCGTTTTTTGTATAATATTTCGCCATACTCTCCCACAGGCTCATGTTCCATTCATCAGTGTGAATATCGGCTAAGGTTCCGTATAAATCAAAAAGATAATTTTTGTACATTTTAAAAATCCTCCGTTATATTGAAAATATTTTTCCTAAATCAATTTTATTTAAGCTTAAATTCATAATGATTAAAAAACCAAGTAACAAATAAACCCACAGCAATAATCAAATTGCTGTAACCGAGAGCAGCTGCATTATGCTCCGGCATAAAGTAATTCAGTACCATATTCAGTATAAACAAAAAAATTGTAGTAACAAGCACAATTCCGATAACAATCTTCAAATCCTTATCTGCTTTTTCTTTCTTACCCTGCATTTCAACAAGATTTTCTTCTGCCTTATTCTGATAGTTTTCCATAGTAATCCTCTCTCCGCTAAGTAATTCGTTTACCGTAATGTTTAAAATCTCACACAAATCCAGCATTATAGATGAGTCGGGCATACTCTTTCCCGTTTCCCATTTTGATACTGCCCTGTTGGTAATGTTTAATTTCTCAGATAACTGTACTTGTGTAAGTCCTTTGTCTTTTCGACAAGCTGCAATAAATTTTCCTATCTTTTCTTGGTCCATTTTTGTAACCTCCTTGACAGTTATCATACAGGAAAAAACACACGTTTAAAACGAACTGACGGTGGATTTAAGCCGATTCCACCGTTGGTTGAACGGAAAAAAGACGAATAAAAAAGCAAATCTCATATAAATAACTTCAATTTATTATAACATGACGATATATCTGTTGTAAAGAAAAACAGCAAGAACAATATGCCCTCGCTGTAATATATAGTATATTTAAAATATTATTCTTACAATGCCTTAACTTACTTTACCAGTGACATACTCCCGCCGCCTACGCTACGCTTAGAGGCGGGGACTTCTCGTTCAAGTACAGCAACCTGTACAGTATCAGCGAGCTAACCCCGTGTGTCCCACGGTTTTTTTATGTTTTATGCTAATGCTAAACGCATACCCTCATTTCGTATGTTTATAGCAGCGTTTACATCTCTATTGTGATGTGTATGACAGCAAGGGCAATTCCACTCTCTAACAGACAAATCCTTTGTGTTGGGATTCTGATATCCGCAAACACTGCAAAGCTGTGAGCTTGCAAAAAACTTATCTACCTTTACAAGCTGTTTTCCGACTTCTTCAAGCTTGTATTGCATGAATGTTGTAAACATTCCCCAACCATTATCCGCAACCGACTTTCCGAAATTCATAGCTTGTGACATTGCTTTCATATTCAGGTCTTCAATGCACACGCAATCATAAGTATTGGTTATCTGCCTTGAATGCTTATGCAGAAAATCTTTTCGTTGATTTGCCACTTTCTCGTGAAGTCTTGCCAACTTTATTCGCTGTTTGTTACGGTTATTTGAACCTTTTTGCATTTTGGAAAGCTTACGCTGTTCTCTTTCAAGCCTTTTGAGTGCTTGACGATAGAATCTCGGGTAGTTTGCCGATGTTCCGTCACTTGCCACATACAGCTCGTGCATAGAAAAATCCAAGCCTAAAAACTTTTGCGGGTCT
Organism: Acutalibacteraceae bacterium; assembly: GCA_045119555.1. Classification (GTDB taxonomy): domain Bacteria; phylum Bacillota; class Clostridia; order Oscillospirales; family Acutalibacteraceae; genus RUG592. The sequence continues at coordinate 6,756 of JBGVDU010000116.1, forward strand.
GTTTTCTGTACTTGGTTTTCATACTCAAACAGAATACTCACATAATAAATTCCGCTTGCATTTTTACTTACCGTTACCGATTTCAATTTGTAGCTTTTTGGAATAGGGCGGTGCAGTTTCATTTTTACAAATCCGATTTTTGGAAGTTTTATCATTCCGTCTTGAATAATAATATTTTTGTTCACAAAGTTCGTTGTGTAACTATGCTTGTTGCATTTTTTAGATTTGTATTTTGGAAACCCCACTTTTTTATCTCTGAAAAAATTGTTATACGCACTTTGCAGATTTAGTTGTGCATTTGCAAGTGCAAGACTATCAACCTCTTTAATCCACTCAAATTCGGATTTGTATTGTGCAGGAGTATTATTCAGCTTCTTTTGATATTTGTTGTAATATTCTATTTTATCAGAAAGCATTAGATTGTATATGAATCTTACACAACCGAATATCTTGGCAAACATAATTTTCTGTTCGCTGTTAGGATATATTCTAAACTTGTAGGCTTTATTCACAGCTTTTCACCTTGATTTTGAATATATTTTTTTATAACCTCAATCGGTGCTCCACCGGTTGTAAGCAAGCAAAAGCTTTGACTCCAAAAATGTTCTTTCCAGAGCTTTTCTCGTATTTTGGGAAATTCTTTTTTTAGCAATCTACTGCTTGCACTTTTGTATGCATTGATAAACTTACTTATCTCACTTTTTGGATGTGCCTTGAAAAAATATGAATATGGTCATCATCGTGATTCCACTCTTGCAATGTGATATTGTAGTTTGGAGATATATATTCGAATATTTCTTTAGCTCGATTTGAAATATCGTCATCAAACACTTTTCTTCTGTATTTTACAACCAATACCAAATGATAATACATCAAAAACACCGAATGTGCATTATTATCAAGTTCCATAGTTACAATCACACCTTCTCTTATTCGACTAATTTGATTGTAACAAATTTTTTTCCTTAGTGCAAGTGATTTTTCAGCCTACGGCTGAAAGGCAGTTCATCCCTCCACCTATAGAGGTGGGGGACTTCTTGCCTGTTAGATTAAAATCATACCGTATGACGGCTTTGTCTTATATTCGCACAAAGCCACGTTACAAGCAGATTCATATTACAATTTTGCGAAAGCATGGTCTGTGCCTGAGATATCACATCAAGCAAACGTACAATGGAACGCTTCCTGAGTGTTCTTACCATATCATTAATATACTGCGGCTTATTGTCGCTCGGAATATATTTTTCCTCAAGAGCCGTGCTCAAAATTACACTTAACCGCTCCAAAACTTTAAGCATAAGCACCTTATCATTTACAAGCTTCCCCGTGGCAATAAGCAAAGGAAGCTCCGTATTTTTCGGAATAGCCGCCGCAATTTCCGAGGCTATTTCATCTGCAAGCTTCTCCTTTTCGCTCTTTTCGGCAGAATCGCTCTCACCTATTTTAAAGACCGTTGAGCGTGACAAAACGGTTTGCAACAGAACCGATGAAGCTTCGCTTACAACGATAAACTGCACATTCTGTGGTGGCTCTTCAAGTATTTTCAGCAAGGCATTCTGAGCCTCGGCGGTCATTTTATCAAAGATAAAATAAACTTTATTCGGTGCTTCGTTCGGCTTAATGTAGCAGTCTGCTATCATTGTGCGGATTTCTCCGACGCCGACCGCCTGCTTTTTATCGGTTATCGCCACGGTATAAATATCGGGGTGAATTTCCTCTTCGGCTTTAACACAATTACTGCATCTGCCGCACGGACGCAGAACATCGCTTGTACAAACGCAGGCCTT
>JBGVDU010000117.1:0-3778 GCA_045119555.1 Acutalibacteraceae bacterium
CACAGGTGACTTCAAAATCGACTGTACACCTACCGCAGGCGGTATGATAGATTTGGCACGCTTTGCCGAATTGGGTAAAAAGGGAGTATTGGCTCTTATGGCAGACTCCACGAATGCCGAAAAAATGGGTTACACCATGACTGAACAGACTGTTTTTGAGTCCTTTGACCGTTTGTTTAAAAAGGCTGAGAAAAACAGAATTATCATCGCAACCTTTGCTTCAAATATCAGCCGTATTCAGCAGATTATTTATTGTGCCGAAAAGTATGGCAGAAAGGTTGCTTTTTCGGGTCGCAGCATGATTAACTATATTACCGTTGCGAATGAATTGGGATATCTTGATGTTCCCGACGGAGTTATTATTGATATTGATTTGCTCAAGCGTTATCCCTCAGAAAAAGTGGTTTTGGTAACGACGGGAAGCCAGGGCGAGCCGATGTCTGCTCTTTCAAGAATGGCTTATTCCGATCATAAAAAGGTAGAGGTTGGCTACGGCGATTTCATCATAATCTCAGCTAATCCGATCCCCGGCAACGAAAAGACGGTAGGAAATGTTGTAGATGAGCTTATGAAGCGTGGATGTGAGGTCGTTTATGAGTCTATGTATGAGGTTCACGTTTCCGGTCACGCTTGCAGAGAAGAATTAAAAATTATTCACGGACTTACAAAGCCGAAATTCTTTATTCCCGTGCACGGAGAGCAAAAGCACCTTAGAAAGCATGCCGATATTGCTCTGTCTATGGGTATGGAACACAAGAATATTTTCATCGGCGATGTAGGAAATGTTGTTGAACTCAATGATTCCTATCTTAAACAGCTTCCGTCCATACAGGCAGGTAAGGTATTTGTTGACGGCTTGGGTGTAGGCGATGTAGGAAGCATCGTTCTTCGTGACAGAAAGCACTTGGGTCAAGACGGACTCATTATCATCGTTGCAACGCTGGATAACGATAACGGAAGCGTTGTTTCGGGTCCGGATATTGTTTCCAGAGGCTTTGTATATGTTCGCGAGTCAGAGGATTTATTCGATGAAGTTAGACATAGAGTATCAAATGTGCTTTATGACTGTGCTTATGAAAACATTCATGAGTGGGGCGTAATAAAAAATAGGATTAAGGACGATGTTTCAAAGCTTGTTTATGAGCGTACCCGCCGTAATCCGATGATTCTTCCTATTATTATGGATGTATAAATTTTTGTAAGTTGCGTTTTAAAACGCATGGAGGTCAAGTTCTATGAAAAGACCTATTTATATTCAGCCGCAATGTCTTATATTTTCTGTTGTTTTGGTGGCTATGGCTTTTGCCGCAAGGCCTTACGACCGTTTGGTTTTTATCTTTGATATTTGTTTAGCCTTTATTTCCGCGTTAATAATAATATTTTCGGGATTTAGATACAGAAAGTATGTTAACTGTGTTGTAAGAGATGCTGTAAGAGGCATAAAAGGCGTCAATCATTCGTATCTTGAAAAGTTTTCCGTGCCTGTCATTGTGACAGGCAACAAGGGCGATATTCTGTGGTATAACTCAAAATTCAAGAAGAAGCTTGCTCACAACAAAGACTGCTCAGGCGAATCTGTCTATACCTATATTCCGGGTGCAGATATCGAAACACTCCTTGAAAATACGGGAACCGATATTGAGTACGAGGGCAGACATTACACGGTTATTGCTTCGGATATAAATGACGGTGCTGTTTTGTACTACATTGATGATACTGAATATAAGGTAACGGCAAAGCTTTATGACGATACAAGACCTGTTGTGGCAACGGTTAACCTTGATAACAGAGATGAGTTTGAACGAAACACAGGCGATGATGACGTTAACCAAGCTATTGTTTTACTTGAATCTATTTTGAAAAAGTGGGCACTTTCCCATGAAGGTATATACATTAAAAGTATTACCGGAAGGTATAAAATAGTGCTTAATGAGAAGCATTTGAAGGATGCCATAGAAACAAAATTCAAGCTTCTTGAAGATATTCGAGATATTAAGTTATCTGACGGTTCTGTTGTTACAACAATATCAATGGGTATCGGCAGAGGCGGTGAAACCTTAAAAGAGTGCGAGCAGTGGTCCATGCAGGCCTTGGATTTGGCATTGGGACGCGGAGGCGACCAGGTTGCGATAAAATTCAAAGATGATTATGAGTTCTTCGGCGGAGTAGCAAGAGGTGTCGAAAAGCACGAAAAGGTTAAGGCAAGAGTTATTGCAAAGGCTCTTTCGGAGAAAATCGCTCAGTCTGATAATATCTATATTATGGGTCATCAATCCTCCGACCTTGATGCAGTTGGAGCTGCCATAGGAATGTGGAGTGTCATCTCCAAAACCTTTGATAACCAAACAAGAATTGTCATAAATAAAAGCACATCTTTGGCTGAGGTATTTTTGGATAATTTCATCAAGAATGGATATAAGAACACATTTATAGAACCGTCCGAGGCAAAAAAGAACGTCAACGAAAGAACATTGCTTATTATTGTTGATACACACTCTCCGACGTTTGTTGAGGATGTGGAGCTTTATAAAATGTGTCAAAACATCGTGGTAATTGACCATCATAGAATGATGGTCAACCATATTGATAATGCCGGTGTATTCTTCCATGAACCGTTTGCGTCTTCGGCAAGCGAAATGGTTACCGAGCTTATTCAATATGTTAACGATGATGCACTCAGCCGCAGTGAGGCGGAGGCTTTGCTTGCGGGTATTATGCTCGATACTAAGAATTTTGTACTCAGAACAGGCGTAAGTACGTTTGAAGCCGCAGCATATTTAAAGAAAAAGGGTGCAGATACGGTTGAGGTTAAGCGTCTGTTTTCCGATTCTCTCGATACATATAAAACGAAATCTCAGCTTGTTTCGGAGGCTGAAATTTACAATAACAGTGCAATAGCCTGTACCGATGATAAAATGAATCAAGATAAGGATATCAGACTTACTGCGGCACAGGCGGCAGATGAGCTGTTAAGCATTCAAGATGTTCAAGCATCTTATGTCATATACAAGTCATGCGATGATATGTGTATTTCCGCACGTTCGCTCGGTGACTTGAATGTTCAGTTGGTTATGGAAAAATTAGGCGGCGGCGGACATCAGACTATGGCAGGTACAAACCTCGGAAAAATTTCAAAAGCAGAGGCGAGAGAACGTCTTGTTGATGTTATAAATGCTATGGCAAATGATGCGGCTGACAGCACGACGTCTATCAAAAGGAGGAATATTTAATGAAGGTAGTATTGTTGCAGGATGTTAAGGGCTCGGGTAAAAAGGGTGAGCTTGTAAACGTAAGTGACGGTTATGCAAGAAATTTTTTGTTTCCGAGAAATTTGGCTAAGGAAGCAAATGCACAGGCTATGAATGAGCTTAAAAATGCAGCCGATTCCAAGCAGTATAAGCTTGATCAGCAAATAGCTGAGGCTAATAAAGCAAAGGAAAAGCTTGAGTCAAAAACGATTGTTATTCACGCAAAGTGCGGAAATAACGGTAAGCTTTTCGGTTCTGTTACGGCTAAAGAAATTTCAAATGAAATTAAGCAGAGATATAATATTGTTGTGGATAAGAGAAAAATTTCAATCGTCGGGGAGATTAAGCAATATGATACCTACGATTGTGAAGTAAAGCTTCACAACGGTATATCGGCTAAAATTTTCGTAAAGGTTTGCGAATGATTTTCTAATTTGAGAGGAGGGAAAGTATGGCGGATTTTGATTTAAGTACATCGTACTCGTCAATGAAACTGCCGTACAGTCCCGAGGCTGAGCAGGCTGTTCTCG
>JBGVDU010000118.1:0-2829 GCA_045119555.1 Acutalibacteraceae bacterium
TTGTGTTCGTCAAGACAGAGCTAATCAGAACCAGGGAAATAATTCTGACGGCAACAAAAACAGCAGTGTTTATCCCTGCTTCGGTAATCTTAATAAAATGCCATTGCAAAATCGGCTCACCTGTGCCGTAAAAGAGATTTAAAACAGCAGTGAAAAGCACTACAAAGACAATCGCCTTTATACTCTTAAAGTACAGCTTCGGAGAAACTTTGGATATTAAAATTACCCCAAATACTGACAATGCCATAAGTGCAAGAGAAACATAATTCTTAGTCAGAAAAATAAAAACTATATATGCTGTAAGCAAAATAATTTTCATACGAGGATCCATTTTATGAAGTATGGAATTCCTCGGAAAATACTGTCCAAGAGTGACATCCTTCAACAACAACATTCACCCTTTCTGTTCTTTATAACTTTATAATTCAAAGCTTTAACTTTTCAAGCTTAATATTTCTTTAACTGCTTGTTCGACCGTATAAATATCGGTCGGTAAATCGTAACCACGTTTTTTGAGCTCAATCATAATCTTGGTAATCTGAGGAATTTGTAAACCAATCTTTTCAAGCTCGTTGCCTTTTGAGAATACTTTTTTAGTTTCGTCAAAAACAAACATATTTCCCTTGTTCATAACAAGAATTTTATCGGCTATTCGTGAAATATCCTCCATACTGTGAGATACAAGAATAACTGTATTGTTTTTACTTTTATGATAAGCAGATATCTGCGACAAAAGCACATCTCTTCCCTTAGGATCAAGACCTGCGGTAGGCTCGTCCAAAATTAAAACATCGGGATCCATAGCAATTACTCCGGCTATTGCGGCACGTCGTTTTTCACCACCGGAAAGCTCAAAAGGCGATTTTTTTAAAAGCTCGGGTTTTAAATCAACAAATTTTGCAGATTGGATAACTCTATTTCTTATCTCTTCAGATGATAAGCCCATATTTTTAGGGCCGAAAGCGATATCTTTTTCGACGGTTTCCTCAAACAGCTGATATTCGGGATATTGAAAAACCATTCCAACTCTGAAACGAACCTTTCTGATTTTCTTTGGTTCATTCCATATATCCTTTCCGTCAAGAAAAATTTGACCCGAGGTAGGTTGAATCAATCCGTTAAGCATTTGAATAAGCGTCGATTTACCCGAGCCTGTATGACCGATAATTCCGATAAAATCGCCCTGTTCTATATTCAATGATACATCATTTACGGCTTGTTTCTCAAAAGGAGTACCTTCGCCGTATGTAAAAGATAAGTTTTTAACCTCTAAAAGTGACATTACACATTTTCCTCTTCAAAACTTTATACTTGGAGGGCAATTCGATATTACTGATTACATATCATTTTCGTTTGCGTAAAATTGCCTCTTCAATCGCTGAAACGCACTCATCTGTTGTGAGCGGCACGCTTTTAATGCTTAGCCCACAGGAATTCAGCTTGTGTGCAAGCTCGGTAGACTGAGGAACATCAAGACTGTGACGTTTAAGCAATTCTACCTGTGCAAATACGTCCTTAGGTGAACCCCCTGTGAGAATTTTACCGTCATCTAAGACAATAATTCTGTCTGCAAGTGCCGCCTCGTCCATATAGTGAGTAATGAGAACTATTGTTATTTTTTTCTCTTTATTGAGTTTTATAATAGTATCCATTACTTCTTTTCTGCCCTGGGGATCAAGCATTGCGGTAGGCTCGTCCAAAACTATGCAATCAGGCTGCATTGCTATTATTCCTGCAATCGCTATGCGTTGTTTTTGTCCGCCCGAAAGCTTGTGGGGTGCATGACGTCTGTATTCGTACATATCAACCGCTTTTAATGCTTCGTCAACTCTTGTACGAATTTCTTGCGGTGCTACACCAAGATTTTCGGGACCGAAAGCAACATCTTCTTCAACGATACTCGCTACAAGCTGGTTGTCGGGATTTTGAAGAACCAATCCTACCTTTTTTCTTATGTCGAGCAGCTTGTCCTCATCCTTTGTATCTATACCGCAAACGGTTACACTGCCGCTTGCGGGGCAAAGAATACCGTTAAACATTTTTGCAAGTGTAGACTTTCCCGAGCCGTTATGCCCGAGAAGAGCAACAAATTCACCCTTATTGATTGATAAGGATAATCCGTCCAAAACGACTTTGCTTTCGGAATCATCGTCATTTTCGTAGCTAAAAGTTACATTATCAACATTTATAAACTGCATTTCTCATCAACTCTTCAAAGCTTTAAATTTGAAAATAAATTATTTCTGCCAAATAGCAGTTGAACCACACGGTAAAATAAGTCCGGTCTGCGTAGCTTTCAATCCTATTTCATCAGAAGAAACTGTTCCGCCGAACTTCTTTTGTAAAGTAACACCAAGCAGGTACTGCATAACAGCAGGTGAAAGACCAGTTGTGTACGAATTTAAAATAAAGAATTCGGCATCATTAGAAAGAACCTGTGAGCAAAGCTCTACCAACGGAAACAGCTGTTCTTCAAGCTTCCATACCTCTCCTCCCGGTCCTCTTCCGTATGAAGGGGGGTCCATGATGATACCGTCGTACTTATTCCCTCTTCTTATTTCCCTTTGAACAAACTTAACGCAATCATCAACAATCCAACGAACAGGACGGTCGGCTACATTCGACAGATTAGCATTTTCCTTTGCCCATTGTACCATACCTTTTGAAGCATCAACGTGGCAAACCTTTGCTCCTGCCTTCAAGCATGCCAATGTTGCACCGCCCGTGTATGCGAAGAGGTTAAGGACATTAAGCTGCCTGCCCGATGATTTTATTTTATTCATCACAAAATCCCAGTTGGCGGCTTGCTCCGGAAAAATACCTGTGTGC
>JBGVDU010000119.1:0-4633 GCA_045119555.1 Acutalibacteraceae bacterium
CGCTTTTGCCTACTTTTGCCGAACAGCAAAAGTAGGTGCCCCGCCCCGGCAAGAGGGGCGAAGGTAGAGTAAATAGAGAACAGATTTTCAGCAAAGCTGAAAATCATAAATCGGCGAACGATAAATTAACCGTAAACAATAAATAAAACATTTCTCAGAGTATCTGAGGTTATAACCGTCAGATACTCTGGGGAGAACCACTGTCAGCAGGTTCTCCCCATTCAAACCGCATGGAGTGCAAAAAATTCCTTAGTGCCCCTCTCCGCTGAGTGGAGTATAAGGGTGTTTCGCCGCTTGCGAGCGGCGACCAAAGACGCTGTCTTTGGAATCTGCAAGCTTTTGAAAAAGCTTGAGCAAAACTTTAATAGGTTGTTGCAAAGACAAAAATAAAAACAAAAAACAGAGGCGGTGACGGAATGTCTGTTCTTATAAAGTCAATAACTCCCGGAAGCTATGCCGATAAATGCGGCGTTCTTCCCAACGAATGGCTTGTTTCCATTAACGGAAACGAAATCGTCGATGTTCTCGATTATCGTTTTCATCAAATAAACAGATCACTTAATCTTGTCATTGAATCATTAAACGGTGAACGCAGAGAGCTTCATATTTCCAAAAGAGAATACGACGAAATCGGCTTTGAGTTTGAAGATTATCTTATGGATAAACAGCATAGCTGTAAAAATAAGTGTGTTTTCTGCTTTATAGACCAGTTGCCTAAGGGCATGAGAGAATCTCTTTATTTCAAGGATGACGATTCCAGATTGTCGTTTTTGTTTGGCAATTATATTACATTAACAAACATAACCGAGCACGAGATTGACCGAATCATAAAAATGCACATAAGCCCTATTAATGTTTCCGTTCATACAACTAATCCCGAGCTTAGGGTTCAGATGATGAAAAACCCGAACGCCGCAAAGATTATGGAGATTTTAAAACGCTTTGCGGTGGGGAATATTAAGCTTAATTGCCAAATTGTTTCCTGCTCGGGAATTAACGACGGTGCGGAGCTTGAGCGTACCTTGAACGATTTGCTCGACCTTACTCCATCTGTTGAATCCGTTGCAGTTGTACCGCTCGGAATGACACGTTACAGGGAAAAGCTTCCTGAGCTGACTGCATATACGCCGACAACCGCTTCCGAAACGATAGATATAGTCGAGCGTTACGGTGACGAGTGCGTTAAAAAGTACGGTCAGCGTATCGTGTATGCTTCGGACGAGTTCTATATAATGGCAAACAGAGAAATGCCGAAAGCAGAGTTTTACGGGGACTTCGACCAGCTTGAAAACGGTGTCGGAATGGCGGCACTTCTCAGAGATGAATTCACAGCCGCACTTGAGTGTATAGAAGATGATTTCACCCCCGAAAAGGGCAGGCATGTTACAATGGCTTGCGGTGAGGCTATTTATGAGTATTTGAGAGATACCGTAATGCTAACGCATGATAGATTTCCAAAAGTAAAAATAGATGTCGTGCCGATAAAAAATAACTTTTTCGGCGGCGGAGTAAATGTTTCGGGACTTATCACGGGCGGAGATTTAATCGACCAATTAAAAGACAGAAAGCTCGGAAGTGATTTGCTGATTACATCGGCAATGCTTCGCCATGAGGGCGATTTGTTCCTTGACGATAAGTCGGTTGAGGACGTCGAAAAAGCGTTGAATGTAAGGCTTGTTCCCGTTGATAATGACGGTTTCAAGCTTTTGGATGCAATTTTAAACAGAGAGGAGAATGTATAATGTCAAAGCCGATAGTTGCCATTGTGGGCAGACCTAACGTAGGTAAGTCTACATTGTTCAATAAGCTTATCGGGCAGCGTTTGTCAATCGTTGACGATACTCCCGGTGTTACACGAGATAGAATCTACGGTGAATGTGAGTGGAAAAACAGAACCTTTACCGTAATAGATACGGGAGGTATTGAACCGAAAACGGACGATATTATCCTCTCGCAGATGAGAAGACAGGCAGAGCTTGCCATTGAGGCGGCAGATGTTACAATCCTTGTGGTTGATGTAAAAACAGGTATGGTTGCAACCGATAATGAGGTTGCGTCTATGCTTTTGAAGAGTGGCAGACCCGTTGTGCTTTGCGTAAATAAGTGCGACAGCGTGGGCGAGGTTTCCCCCGATTTTTATGAGTTCTATAACCTCGGATTGGGCGATCCGATTCCCGTTTCCTCCGTTCACGGCCACGGTACGGGCGATTTGCTTGACGCTGTGTTTGAATATTTTCCGCCTGAAGAAGACGAGGATGAAGAAAATGAGGTTATTTCCGTTGCAGTAATCGGAAAGCCGAATGCAGGTAAATCTTCGCTTGTAAATAAAATCGTCGGTGAGGAAAGATGTATCGTTTCAAATATCGCAGGTACAACGAGAGATACAATAGATACACTTGTTGAAAATGCTCACGGTAAATTTAATTTCACCGATACCGCAGGTCTTCGCAGAAAGAGCCGAATTGAGGATGACATCGAGCGTTACAGTATTCTGAGAGCAAAAATGGCTATTGACAGAAGTGACGTTTGCGTAATTATGATTGATGCAACAGAAGGCTTTACCGAGCAGGATTCCAAGGTTGCAGGTCTTGCACACGAGGCAGGCAAGGGATGTATTATTGCGGTAAATAAGTGGGATGCTGTCGAAAAGGACGGCAAGACAATGGACCAATTCAGAAAGAAGCTTGAGGTTGATTTCTCATTTATGTCATACGCACCGATGATTTTCATATCTGCAAAGACAGGTCAAAGACTCGACAAACTGTTTGAGCTTATTAAGGCTGTTGCAAACTCGAACGCTATGAGAATCAGAACGGGTGTGCTCAATGATATTCTTGCCGAAGCTGTTGCAAGAGTTCAGCCGCCGACAGACAAGGGCAGACGACTTAAAATTTTCTATATGACTCAGGCATCTACAAAGCCGCCTACATTTGTTTGCTTTGTAAACAGTGCCGACCTTTTCCATTTTTCATACCGCCGTTATCTTGAGAACAGAATAAGAGATAACTTCGGCTTGGAGGGTACTCCGATACATTTTGTTGTTCGTGAGCGTGGAGAAAAGGGAAACGGCAAAAAATAATCAAACTACGTCTGAGAGGGTATAAGTAATGCTTAGTTTATTTACTGATGCTACAAATATTATAAAAATTATTGCGGTTATAGTGATTGCGTACTTGCTTGGCAGCTTGAATATTGCGATTATAGTTACAAAGCTTTTCACAGGCAAGGATATAAGAACCATGGGCAGCGGAAACGCAGGCTTTACAAATGTTATGAGGTCAGTCGGCACACCGGCGGGTATAATAACATTTGTCGGCGACTTTATGAAATGCGTAATTGCCGCGATTATCGGCGGACTGATTTTCACCACTATGAGCAGTGACACCATAAATGTAACGGAGCTTGCAGGCTACGGCAAATATCTCGGCGGTATGTTCAGCTTCATAGGACATATTTATCCGATTTACTTTAAGTTCAAGGGTGGTAAGGGAGTAGTTACAATGGCGGCACTTGCGGCGGTTATAAACTTCCCCGTGTTTGCGATCACATTTGTCGTATTTGCAACGATTTTTCTCTGCACAAGGATTATTTCCATAAGCTCAATTATTTCCGCCGCTGTGCTTGCGGCAACAACCTTTTTGGTAACTTATTTCTACAATTTTAAATATCTGGGAGAGGTTTCCTTTGAATACGTTGTGATTGTGTCAATTCTCACACTTGCAATGTCTGCAACGCTTATCATCAAGCATAAGTCCAATATTCAAAGACTTCTCAAGGGCGAGGAAAAGAAGCTTACCTTGAAGAAAAAGGATAAGTAATATATTGAAAATTATAAAACTCTCTGTCGTTTCTATTGACAGAGAGTTTTTGTGATTGATACAGATGTTTAAATTAAATATCATTTAACGAACAGAATTGTTAATCGGAGGGAATTGATCATGTACACCAACAGCAGAGATGAAGAGGTAAAGCTGATAAAAGCCTTAATATCCGAGCAAGAGGTTCTTTGCCCCGTGTGCAAAGGCTCGTTATTGGAATTTTTTCATAAAAAGGCTAAGAAATCCAACACGGATTATATTTGCAAAAGCTGTGGGGAGAGGTTTAAGGTTATTGATATGATGAAAAATTTAGACTGAATTAAAGCTTTTTACTACCGATTTTGAATAGTGATTGATTTTCATATAACGTGAAAATATGTACAGAAAATTTATCGCATAAAAAAATATAAAATTCTTTGCTAAGATGCTGTGTTTTATGATAGTCTGCATATCTACGTTGTGAGCGGCAGTGATTGGTTTGAAATTACCGCTTTGTCAAATGAAGCTGAAATGGAGGAGGCTTGCAGGGCTAAGGCTTTGTATCAGAGTGATGTTGTGATTGATTATTGACAAAAAATGAATAAACAGGTAAGGGCAGCGGAAAATCCGTTGCCCTTTTCGAGTATAAAAAATCCCCTCGCACCGGGCAAGGGGGAACACCGTTTTGCAGGATTTATTCGCTGTTTTATCGGTGTTTAGTATTGGATTAAAGCAAAAACATCAAAGCGATGAAGCTGTATGAAATATAAGAATTTTTCTTTACTGCAATATGTGCCGCTCCGAAAAGTATTGAAAGCACGAAGTACAGCAGTCCG
>JBGVDU010000120.1:0-2108 GCA_045119555.1 Acutalibacteraceae bacterium
GTTTTCAAAATTCCATTCGTCCATATAATTGTTGCATTCGTAGTCGATGTAGTAAATTAAACCGTCCTGTACAACAAAGTTGGTGGGGAAGTAGTCGATGTTCAAACCCGTTGAGTACAGTAAATCGCACATTTCCTTAACCTGCGTGATATAAGCATAGACAGGCTTGTCGTTTAAAACATAGTCAAAAATCGTGTCGCCGTCTATGTATTCCTTTAAAATTCTCTCGTTTTCGGTGTCTATGTCAAGCATTTTCGGAATGCGAATTCCGACAGTCGATAACCTGTTGTAGTCGTTCTGTTCCGCTTCAATCTTATTTCCAAAGGTGTAATAACTGCAAGGTTCATGGTGGATTTGCTTTAAAACGTATTTTTTCTCGCCGTCTGTTGCAAGATAAGAGTAGCCGCCCTTGCCTTTGCCGAGAAGCTTTATGACAGAATAATCTTTCCCGTTTATGCTCATTTTATCCATAAGTAAACCTCTTTTCACTTTGGTTTTCCACATAGAATTTAAAATCTGTTGAAAACTTTTTAAATTAACTCATGTTGTTTCTGTCGCTCCATTTGAAATCACGAAGCTCACCCGAACATAAAAGCTCGGGATAATCCCACTGACGAAGAACCTCGTATGTTGCGATTGCTACCGAGTTTGAGAGATTAAGACTTCTCGCCTCGTCCATCATTGGGATTCTCACGGTTGTATCGTGATTTTTAAAGAGTAAATCCTCGGGCAAGCCCTTGCTTTCCTTGCCGAAAAGCAAATAAGCACCGTCGGGATAGCTTACGTTTGAGTGGATATTCTCTGCCTTTGTCGAAAAATAGTAAAAAGGCCCGTAGTTTTTTGCAAAGAAATCATCTAAATTTTTGTAAATTGTTATATCCAAATATTGCCAGTAGTCAAGTCCCGCATGCTTTAATTTTTTGTCGTCAATCTTAAAGCCGAGCGGCTCAATCAAATGAAGTCTTGCACCCGTTACTGCACAGGTTCGAGCGATGTTTCCCGTATTCTGCGGAATTTCCGGCTCGACTAAAACTATATTTAATACAGACATTGTAATCTCTCCCGATAAAATATTTCAAAGTAAATTATATCCCAAAATTCGCCGAGTGACAAGTGATTTATAAAATCAAAAATTATACATTCATTTTTTCTTCCCGAATGCTAAAAATAAAATAAAGTACATTTTCGAGGAGAGAAAGTATAATGAAAAAAATTAAATTTGCAGTTAAATTAATTTTAGCAATAGGGAGGTTGACAGAAATGACTAAAAACACAATGAAGGTAGTAAAAGGCGTAACTGCGGGCTTGGCGGTCGGAGTGCTTGCGGGAGTTGTAGGTAAGTCTGTGACAAATGACAAAAGGCATATAAAGAAAAAAGCCAACCGAGCCATAGACACAATGACAGATGTTATGGACACAGTCAGCTATATGTTCAGATAATAAAAAGAAATAAAAAAATCAAAAAGGTCAAATAACCGAAAAGTATCGTAGGGGACGGCAAAAATGCTGTTCCCTACGAGAAAAAGTTAATTATTTATACTTCCCACAGCCACGGCAGGAGCGGTCGTTATGGTTATTAAGCTCTCCGCAGTCGGGACAGAACCATTCTCCGTTTTCCATTGGCTGTACCTTTGCGTAAGTTGTATATTCTTTCAATTTTTGATGATTTTTCCCTCTGTTACGCACTTCTAAAACGGCACGTTGCAGTGCGTAATTTCCTATTCCCTGAAAAGCTCTTATGCCCGAGGTGGGAATGCTGTACGCTGTTACGGTTTTTCCGACAGGTGATGAAACCACAGTATCCTTGTACAGCGGAGCACCGCAGCGGCAACAGAAATTTGCATTGTCATAATTAGGATAGTTACAGGTTTTACAATTCATATTTCTTTCCTCTCTTTCAAACAAAAGCATATATGTATTATGGACGAAAAAGGAAAAATAATTCCTTGCAAAGCATGTATATATCTATGCACAGGTTATCGGCTAAATGCTTTGTGAAACCAAAAACGCTGTTTTACATAGTTTTGACGGAAAAACTACGGTAATTTTGATAATAAATAAATTTAAATTGTTAAACTCGGCTCAATATGAGTTAAATTTAATTCATA
>JBGVDU010000121.1:0-1992 GCA_045119555.1 Acutalibacteraceae bacterium
AAGGCTTTGCCACCGGTGAATATATGGTTGTGCTTGTTTGTGCAAACGATAAACTGCCAAATTCACAAGAGCTTGTAGAAAAGCTTGTATTAAAATTCAGCGAAATAAAAACGGTTGTTTTAAATGTGAATAAGTCACCTAAAATGATGCTTGGTTCGTATGAAAAGGTTCTCTTCGGTGATGGATATATTGAGGATATTCTCTGCGGTAAACGATTCAGAATTTCGCCGAGATCGTTTTATCAGGTTAATCCGACACAGACGGAGGTTTTGTATTCAACAGCTATTGATTTTGCGAACCTTACAGGCAGGGAGCGAGTGCTTGACGCCTATTGCGGAATAGGAACAATCGGGCTTATAGCAGCCGATAAAGCTAAGAATGTTGTAGGCGTAGAGCTTAACGGCGAAGCAATAAAAGATGCGAGAATAAACGCAAAGCTGAACAATGTTCAAAATGCAGACTACTTCAAAGCCGATGCCGCAGCCTTTATGAGAGAAGCCGCAAAAGAAAAGGAGCGTTTCGACGTAGCATTTGTAGACCCGCCGAGAGCAGGGTGCAACAGAGTATTTCTCGAATCCTTGGCATATTTAAAGCCAGAGAAAATTGTGTATGTATCGTGCAATCCTCAAACCTTGTCAAGAGATTTGTACTTTTTAATTCATAACGGCTACAAAGTAAACGCAATTCAGCCGGTGGATATGTTCCCGCATACGGGGCATGTGGAGACGGTTTGTTTGCTGTCAAGAAGGCAGTAAGGCTGGGCAGAATACTATAAAAAACGTACTCTTGATTAAATTATGGAGGATAATTACGACGGGGAATGGATTTGACGAAAATACATAAACACTGTCACGGATTGAATTAGACAGGGAGGCACTATATTTTGAAAAAGAAAAAAGATGAAGTAACCATTCGTTCCGATGCGGCGGAATATCTGATTTATGTTGCCTCTATTGGTGACCGACAGGACAGTATTGAGATGCGTTATGAGGACGAGAATATATGGCTGACGCAGAAGATAATGGCGACATTGTATGATGTCGGATTACCGACAATTAATGAACATATCAAAAAAATATATGCAGATAGTGAATTAGAGGAGAAGGCAACTATTCGGAATTTCCGAATAGTTCAAACAGAAGGTTCACGTCGGGTCACTCGTGATACAAAGCATTACAATCTACAAATGATTATTGCGGTTGGCTTTAAGGTAAATAATGAGCGTGCTGTGCAGTTTCGCAAATGGGCCAACGGTATTGTAAAGGATTACACCATCAAAGGTTGGGCTATGGATGATGAGCGTCTGAAGAATGGCGGTTCAGTACTTACAACAGAATACTTTGACCGTTTGCTTGAGCAGATTCGTGAAATCCGATTGTCTGAACGTAGATTTTATCAGAAGATAACAGATATATACGCCACATCACTTGATTATGACCGTAATGCAAAAACAACGAAGCAGTTCTTTGCAAAGGTGCAGAACAAGATGCATTATGCGGTGCATGGACATACGGCAGCAGAACTGATTTATGAGCGTGCAGATGCGGAAAAGCCACACATGGGACTTACCACATGGGCAGCTGCACCTGAAGGCAAAATTGTAAAAAGTGATGTCAGCGTTGCTAAGAATTATCTGAGTGAACAGGAAATGCGTTCATTGGAACGTATCGTATCAGCATATCTGGACTTGGCAGAAGACCGTGCGGAGCGTCATATTCCAATGACAATGGAGGATTGGTCAAAGCGACTGGATTTATTTTTGATGGCAGATGACAGAGAAGTTCTTCAAGATGCAGGCAAAATCACAGCAGAAATTGCTAAAACAAAGGCTGAAACTGAATTTGAAAAATACCGTGTTGTTCAAGATAGATTGTTTATGTCCGACTTTGATAAATATATACTGGAATTAGAGGGAAATGCTAAAAAGTAGCATTCAGCACATATCAAACCAAGTGGAGTGCGTGGTGCTAATCGAGAGAAAGAAGTAACGAC
>JBGVDU010000122.1:0-2273 GCA_045119555.1 Acutalibacteraceae bacterium
CAGATAAAATCAGAAATATTTTCCTTAAAATCGGTATGATTTAAGTTATCTCTTATAATAACCTTTTTATCCTCAGCATTTATTTCCACTTCAATATATTTGCCTTTTTTATTTGTATTACAGTCACAAAGCCGCAACAGATATTGTTGGGTATCCAAAAAGACATAATTGGGAAGCTGAGGAGTGTTTTTTAATTTAGAAAAAACCTCTTTTTTAAAATCATCAAAGTTATCTTTTTCGCAAGCAAAGGTAAAGCAAGATGTATTTTTCTCAATATTACTGTCCAGCAGCAATAAATTTGCGTTTGTACCTTTTTTTATTAGCTTGCTTCTTTCTATCTGATTTACAATAATAAATATTATAAATGTTATAATCTCTGCGAATGTATAAGCTCCCCAGATTCCGTTTAATCCAAACAGCCTGCCAAGCACAAAAGCACCGACTAAAAACAGTGCAAAGCATCTTAAGCTAACAAGGAATGCAGACATGAAGCTGTGTTCCGTAGATTGCAGATAATAGCCTATAACAACATTGACAGTCATAATAATAATGCTTGTTGCGAATATGCGTACTGCAAGTGAAGCACCTTGCAAGAGCGTAGAATCATCTATTCCGAAAATAATCGGAACAATCTGCGGTATGATTTCAAGCAATACTGTAACCGATCCGCAAATAATTGCGATAGTAATAAAAGCCAGCCGTAAGGTATCTTTAATTTTTATGTAGCTTTTTTCACCGTAATACAGGCTGATCATAGGTTGTATTGTCTGACTGATGCCCTCAAATAAAGCAAGTGAAACGGTATAAAGATTAAATACTACCGTGTAAATAACAACACCGTTCGTTCCGGCAAGATTTGAAACCAAATGATTGAGAATCAGAATCGTTAAGAACTGGTACACAAAGTGCAAGGCTGTGCTTGCTCCGTTTTGAACGATTCTGAGTGCTGATTTGTTAAAGGTTAAACTAAACCTCAGTGTGTTTTTAGATGACAGGAAATGACTTGCTATAACAAGAACACTTACAAGCTGTCCAAGAACAGTTGCATAAGCAGCACCTGCCACGCCCAAGCCTAAAAAGCCTATAAATACAACATCGAATACAATATTAACAATAATTGAAAGGAACATTCCCACCATAGAAAGAGTAGGTCTGCCGTCGTTTCTTACAAAAAATGCAAGTCCGATATTAAGCATAAAAATCGGTGCACCCACCATGACGATGGTTGAATAAGAATGAACCATATCAAAAACATCTGTGCCGGCACCTAATAAGTGGGTAATATTATTGCCAAACAACAGTCCGCCAAGAACCAACAGCATACCTGTAATTATAAGCATTTCAACAGATATACTGAAGGATTTGTTAGCAGCCTTTTTATCGCCTTTTCCCGAATCAATGCTCATTGCTATTGAGCCGCCTACCGCATAGAGTGCGGCAAAAGTATTTATAATCATATATATAGGGGTGGCATAAGTGACAACCGATAAGGACAAATCATCAAGATATAAACCGATAATTACCGTATCGGCAAAAGAGGCAAGTGCTGTTGTAAGATTCATAAGAATAGTTGGGGCAAGCATTGATATAAAAATATTTTTTACAATCGGATTATGCTTGCAAAAGTAGGTGTTTTTCATATTATCTCCTTATACTTATTCGCTTGTCTACAACACTTCTTACTTTTCCGCCGCCTGTGCTGAGAATGAATTTATCCTTTTCCTGCTTGATAATTTCAACATTACCCGTTTTATCCCTCAAGCACTCTGCAATTTCGGGATAATTTTCTGCAAGAATTTTTACAGCTTCGGCTTCGGAGTGTACAAAATCATTCTCTACATAAATAGTCATAAGGCTTACGGTGTCGTAGCTTAAAACAATCTGTAACCAGCCTGTGTAATTCATTTTCTGACAAAACACTGATTTAATGCTTTGATAGTTAATATAGTTAGTTGCAAACTTAAAAATATCTCCGAATCTGCCTAAAAGCTCAAATCTCGGTGCAAGTCTGCCGCATTTGCAGGGCTCGGTTATAAAGCGACCTAAATCTCCGATTACATAGCGTTTGATGTCGATGTTCTCCTGATCTCTCGGAGTCCATACCATTCTGCCTATTTCGCCGTTCTCAACGGGTTCGTCCTTGTCGATTTTTAAAATTTCAAGATACTTGCTGGCAACAACATGGTGAACACTGCCCTCGCAATACTCGCAGGTGTAGCCCATTGAGCCGATTTCGTTACAGCCGTATGCAAGAGAACCTATTTTTTTGATAT
>JBGVDU010000123.1:0-2009 GCA_045119555.1 Acutalibacteraceae bacterium
CCGTGAGCCTGATTGCTCTTTTCCTGCGAACGAATACACACACGCAAAAAGTCGGAATTAATATTTGCAAAGGAAGACAGCAAGTCAAGCGTAGTATCGGTTGAACCGTTGTTTACAAAAACAATCTCCGTCAATTCATGCGGATAGTCCTGCTTTGAAATATCATCAAGCAAGCCTCTTATCAAGGCTTCTTCATTATATGCTATAACACAAAGTGATACTGTCATACCTTAAAGGTCTTTTAAGACCTTCCCTCCTTCATCGGACACAGCATTTACGCTGTTCTCCGTTGTAAAGCCGCTTTCGGCTTTTTCTTCATTCTCCGTCGGTACAGCTGTATTCGCCGTAACCTCGGAGGCTTGAGCATCGCTGTCTGTTTCGCCGCTGTTCTTTTCCAAGGAAACAGGTGACTTGCTCATGTCTGCATTTTCCGAATTTTCGGACTGACTTACGACAGTGTCGGTAACGTATTTCAACAGGTTGTCAATCGGATTTTCTTCAGCACCCGACGAATTTGCTGCAGGTGTGGGAATCATTCCGTTTGATACAACGGTATTTTCTAAATTCTGAGCATACTGCTGATACAAATACTTTGCAGCAACAAAATATGAGCACGTCATATACGGATAAACGTATATAAACGGAACGACAAAGAAGGTTAACAACAGCCACGGTATAAAGGTAACTGTAAGCTTTATCAGCGATTTACAATATTTCTTTGAAATCTGTGCACCCATATAAAGGCTTTCCGTACCGCCGTATTCGTGGTATGAAAACAGCATCATCGCAAAGGTATATCTGTGAAGAAAGGCAAAGGTGCACAAAGCTCCCAATACAGCCAATATCACAACCATTCCAAGCATGAACTCATCCTCGCCCGATACCAAAAACAATGCTGCGGCGGGAATTTCACTTACCACAAAAACAATAACCGCTCTTACAATAAGCTTTGTCATAAACTTTACGGATTTAACGTATCTTTCCTTCGTTTCAAAGAAATAAAACAAATCCGACAATTCCGCTGTTTTTTTATCGGCAACGGAGCTGAATACTCTTGCAAAGCCGTTCATCAGCGGAGAAAGCAAAAGAACCGTAACCACCGCCAACAAATGGAAAACAACAAAGAATACCGCCCCCTGCGGCGATGAAGAAATCGCCTCCGCAACAGACCCGTCTACATCGCCTGCAAGGGAATACGCAATGTCAATTACAAGCATTACAATAATAGGTATAAAGCAAAGAACCATCACGGAAAGAATACCGACAACCCAGTTGCCGGACAAAGACGACTTTGCTTCCTGCTTTACAAATTTTTCTGCATTCACGCAGCTTTTCACTCCTTAAAATCAATCAAAACATCATCATTCCGTACATAGCTTCCAAACAGATTCGGAAGTGACGGAAAAATTTTTCTTCATCAAGCGATTCGTCACTTTTGTGCATTCTTGAGTCATCGTCCTCAAATACAGGACCAAAGGCTACTCCCTTACCGCAAAGAGTTCTTGCATAAGTTCCGCCGCCCGTTGTGTAAAGCTTCGGCTCCTCACCCATAACATTTTTATAGGCTTTTTTCAAAACGGATACAATATCGGAGGTTTCATCGAGAGAAAGCGGCTTCTCATGGTCAAGCACCTTAACTGTCAAGCACTCCTTCTTTGCAACTGAGGTAATCTGATAAAGAACTATTTCACCCTTAATCGTAACGGGATATCTTACATCTAAAACAGCCTTTGCTTCGTTCTCAACAACGGAAACTCTGCTGAGTGTTACCGTAAGCGGACCGGACGCCGCATCACGCATTTTTATACCCATTGACAAGCCGTTGGTTTCCATGCCGATTGACGAATCAATGAAAGCACACAAATCGCCGACTGCGTAGTGGCCGAAGGTTGAGCTTAACAAGCCGATAAGTGCCGCTGCTGCATTAAAGCCTTTTTCGGGCTCGCAGGCATGAGCCGCCTTACCTCTTGAAACAATTTTCACACCGTCGATAGTGTAGCTGATTTCAA
>JBGVDU010000124.1:0-8916 GCA_045119555.1 Acutalibacteraceae bacterium
TGAAAAGGAAATCGCACAGGCACAGCAAAGCATAGACAGCCTTTCGGGCGAAATGCAGGAGCAAAGCGAAAAAAGAGAAAATCTTACAAATATGCTTCAGCAGATAAAGCTTGAAACAGTAGGAATTTCCAAGGATATTGAGGCTTTGAAGAGTGAAATTGCCACAGCGGAAACGACAGGCTCCGACCAAGGCGTTAAGCGTGCCGAAATTCTTGCGGAAATAGAAAGAGTTACAACGCTCAATAAAGAAACGGAGAGAACAATTCTCTCGTTGCGTGATAATGAAACCTCGCTCAGAAAAAATGTTGCTGAGAACAACCAAAGAATAGCCGATTTAAGCGGAAAACGAGCACAGCTTGAAAAACGCTCGTCACAGCTAAGACAGCTTGAGCGTGACAAGTCAGCCGAAAAGGAAAATGTAGGACAGGAGCTTGCACGACTTGAGGAGAGAAAGGCTAACTTAAATAAACAGTATGACGACATAATCCAAAAGCTTTGGGACGAGTACGAATTAACACGACGTCAAGCCGAGGAAGTTGCCGTTAAGATAGAGAACATATCTGCGGCACAAAAGCGGCTGAGTGAATTGAAGTCAAAGATTAAAGCACTCGGCAGTGTAAATGTTGCCGCAATAGACGAATACAAAGAGGTTTCCGAAAGATACGAGTTTATGAAAGCTCAAGTCGGTGACGTTGAGAAATCGAAGAAAGAGATTATTTCTCTTATCGGCGATTTGACTAAGCAGATGAAGGAAATTTTTATCGAACGCTTTGCACTTATCAACAAGAACTTCGGCGAAACATTCAAGGAGCTTTTCGGCGGAGGCAACGCATCGTTGTCACTAACAAATGAAGAGGATATTTTGGGCAGCGGTATTGATATAAACTGTCATCCGCCCGGAAAAATCGTATCTCATTTGGAATCTTTGTCGGGCGGTGAAAGAGCACTCGTTGCGATTGCACTTTACTTTGCGATTATGAAGGTAAGCCCCGCACCGTTCTGCGTAATGGACGAGATTGAGGCGGCACTCGACGAGGTGAATGTTGACAGATTTGCTCAGTATTTAAGACGAATGAATGACAATACACAGTTCATTCTGATCACGCACAGAAGAGGTACTATGGAAGAAGCAGATGTTCTGTACGGTGTTACAATGCAGGACGAGGGTATTTCAAAGCTGCTTGAGCTCCATTCGAGTGAGGTTGCCGCAGGCTTTACAAATTTAAGATGATAAGGGTGATATTATGGGTTTATTTGCGAAAATTAAAGAGGGTCTGAAAAAGACAAGGGATTCCGTTGTCGGTCAGATTGACTCAATGCTCAAATCCTTTACCAAGATAGATGAAGAGCTTTTTGAAGAATTGGAAGAGCTTTTGGTAATGGGCGATGTAGGTGTAAACACATCTCAGAAGATTTGCGAGGAGCTTAGAAAAAAGGTTAAAAAAGAGGGCGTAACCAACCCAAAGGACGTTCACCGTCTTTTGCAGGAAATCGTTGCGGAAATGCTCGAGGGTGGTCAGGAACTTAATATTAATACAAAGCCGTCGATTATACTTGTTATCGGTGTAAACGGTGTCGGCAAGACTACGACTATCGGCAAGCTTGCAAACAATCTCCGTAAGGACGGCAATAAGGTTTTGCTTTCCGCCGCAGATACCTTCCGTGCGGCGGCTATTGATCAGCTTGAGGTTTGGGCAGAAAGAAGCGGCTGTGATATCGTTAAACAGAATGAGGGTTCAGACCCTGCCGCCGTTGTGTTTGACTCAATTCGTGCGGCTAAGGCGAGAAATGCAGATGTGGTTATCTGCGATACAGCAGGCAGACTTCACAACAAAAAGCACCTTATGGACGAGCTTGCTAAAATCAGCAGAATTATTGACAGAGAATTGCCCGATGCCGATAAAGAGGTTTTGCTCGTGCTTGATGCAACGACAGGACAGAATGCCGTTAATCAGGCAAGAGAATTTAAAAATGCGGCAGGCATTACGGGTATCGTTCTTACAAAGCTTGACGGTACAGCAAAGGGCGGTGTGGTTCTTTCAATTAAGGAGGAGCTTGACGTTCCCGTTAAGTATATCGGTGTGGGCGAGCAGATTGACGACTTACAGCCGTTTGACCCGCAGAGCTTTGCAAAGGCATTGTTTGACGTTGAAAAGCAGGACGACTGATTCGTAAGGGAAATTTAGACTATGATAAAATTTATAATTGCATCAAACAACAAGGGTAAAGTTGCCGAGCTTGACAGAATTTTAAATCCGCTCGGAGTTACGGCGGTAACGGCAAAGAGCGAGGGTATTTCGCTTGATGATGTTGAGGAAACAGGCACAACCTTTGCAGAAAACGCTTATATAAAGGCAAGTGCGGCTTTCAAAAAGACAGGCATGCCTTCGGTTGCCGATGATTCGGGATTAATGGTGGACGCCCTAAACGGCGAGCCGGGAGTTTACTCAGCACGTTATGCAGGAGAGAATGCGACTGATGAGGACAGAATAAAAAAGCTTTTGGAAAATTTAAAGGGCGTTCCGACAGAAAAAAGAACAGCACATTTTGTAAGCTCTATATGCTGTATAATTGATGAAAATACGGTTATCACGGCAGAGGGTAAGTGCAGCGGTATTATAGGAACAGAGCCGATAGGAAACGGCGGTTTCGGATATGACCCGGTATTTTTGACGGAAAGCGGCAAATCCTTTGCTCAGCTTAGCAGTGAGGAAAAGGACGCTGTAAGCCACCGAGGAAAGGCACTCAGAGAGCTTTACAAAAAGCTTTTGGATAACGGTTTTAACTCAGTTGAGTGAGGGCGTTTTGCTTGATTACGTTAAATGAAATCGGGCGGAAATAATACATAGTAAAAGCTTTAATAAACAGAAATACAGAAATATTGAATAAGGAGAATTTTATGCTTACAAGTAAACAAAGAGCGTACTTACGTTCACTCGCAAACGGAATCGACACAATTCTTATGGTCGGCAAGGGCGGTATGAGTGAGCAAATTACATCACAGGCATCCTCAGCACTTAAAGCAAGAGAGCTTATTAAGGGCAAGGTTCTTGAAAGCTGTGAGCTTTCCGCAAGAGAGGTTGCCGAAATGCTTGCAGAGGAAACAAAGTCCGACGTTGTACAGGTTATCGGTACTAAATTTGTTTTGTACAAGAAAAATGAAAAAGACCCTAAAATTGTTTTGCCTAAGGTGCAAAAGAAGGCTTAATTTGGGTAATAATAATTAAAAATCAAGCAGGTGATTAGATGAAACAACCTCATAAAATTGCTATGTTCGGCGGAAGCTTTAACCCGATTCACAACGCACATACAAACCTTGCGGAGTCGTTTATAAAAAAGCTGAAGCTTGATAAGCTTATTTTCATTCCGACAGCTACGCCTCCCCACAAGAGTGGTGAGCACATGGTGTCTGCCGAGCACAGACTGAATATGTGCAGGCTTGCGAGCGAGAGCATTAAAAAAACAGAGGTTTCCGACATTGAGATAAAGCGACAGGGAAAAAGCTATACGGTTGATACGCTCAAACAGCTAAGGGATTTGTACCCCGACAGCGAGCTTTATCTGATTACGGGTGCGGATATGTTTATGACCCTGCTTGAATGGCGTGACCCGCAGGAGATTTTCTCTCTTGCAACTGTCTGCACCGTTCCGAGAGATGACGATGATTACGAGGTTCTCAAGGAGAAAGAAAAAATCTACAATGAAATGGGTGCAAAGACATTTATTCTTGATCTCAAGCGTTCCGACATTTCTTCAAGTAAAATTCGTGACTGCGTTTATAATGACGAGAGTATATCGAAATTTGTTGACGAAAAGGTAGAGAATTATATTTACGCAAACTATCTTTTCATGAACAAATCAAAGCTTGATTATAATCGTTTTGAAAAGGTTCTTAATGCGAGAATGGGCGAAAAACGCTATATTCATTCGGTAAATGTAGCCGTTGAGGCTCAAAGGCTTGCAAAAAAATACGGTGCCGATGAGCAAAAAGCAAGGCTTGCGGGTATGCTTCATGACATTACAAAGGAAACAATTCCCTCAGAGCAGTTGCAAATTATAGAAAATTCAAATATAATATTAAACGAGGTCGAAAAATCTTCTCAAAAGCTATGGCACGCAATAGCAGGTGCGGCTTTTGTAAGAGATGTAATGAGTATTGATGATGATGATGTATTCAATGCAATTCGATATCATACCTCAGGCAGGGCAAATATGAGCCTGCTCGAAAAGGTGATTTTTATTGCCGACTTCACAGGTGCGGAGCGTGACTATGACGGTGTGGACGAGATGAGAACGCTTGCAGATAAAAGCTTGGAGGAGGCTATGGCATTTGGTCTGTCGTTCAGTATCTCGGACCTTGCAAAAAAGCATTTTGCAATAGACCCCAACTCCGTAATGTGCTATAATGAAGTAGTTTTACAGACAAACAAGGCTTATAAAAAGTCTAAGTGATTATAATATGTTGTAGCAGTAAAGACGTTAGTTTGTTTGTAGAGGGTAAACTTAGGTTTGTACGAAGGTTATGAATAACCCTATTCTGCTGGCTGTTTTGAGCTGAGTGGTTAGGCAAAATGCTGTGAAACGGCATTTTGCGGAAGTAATATATCGTTAAGGGCGTTGCCCTTAAAACCCACGAGGGCTCTGCCCTCGACCCGCAAGCTTTGAAAAGCTTGACCAAACTTTAATAGAGATAAAAGGGCGAAAACATAAAGCTTTGACAAAAGTTTTATTAAAAATAAACTGATACAACAAACTGATTTCATTATTTAAATTTTAATATCAATTATCAAAAAGAGGTGTAAATATATGACAAGTTTAGAGCTTGCAAAAGAGGCAGTTAAAATTATTGACTCTAAAAAGGGTGCAAAGATAAACCTTATCAAGGTTGACAGTGTTTCGGTTCTTACGGATTATTTTGTAATCGCAACAGGTCGAAGCTCAACTCAGGTTAAGGCTTTGGCTGATGAGGTTGAATTTCAGCTAAAAGAAAAGGGTGAAACAGCGAGCCACATCGAGGGTCACCGTTCCGATTCTTGGATTTTGATTGATTATGTAGACGTTATTGTACACATTTTCTCTGACGAGGCAAGAGAGTATTATGACCTCGACAGAATGTGGGCAGACGGCGAAGTTGTAGATATTTCCGACATTTTGACAGATTAATCGCATAGGGGGATTTACTTTGAAGTACGAACACAGTATTGTTGAGAAAAAATGGCAGGATATATGGGAGGAAAAGGGCGTATTCCACGCAGAGAGCGACTCTGTTAAGGAAAAGTTTTTCGCACTTATTGAGTTTCCCTATCCGTCGGGACAGGGCTTGCATGTAGGTCACCCACGTCCTTATACAGCACTTGATACGGTTGCAAGAAAAAGACGTTTGCAGGGTTATAATGTTCTTTATCCAATCGGATGGGACGCTTTCGGCTTGCCGACAGAGAACTATGCAATAAAAAACCATGTTCACCCTGCCGTTGTTACAAAGAATAATATCGCAAGATTTAAACAGCAGATTAAGTCACTCGGTATCTCCTTTGACTGGAGCAGAGAAATCGACACAACAGACCCGTCCTACTTCAAGTGGACACAGTGGATTTTCCTTCAACTTTTCAAAAAGGGTCTTGCTTACAAGAAGGAGATGTCTGTAAACTGGTGTACTTCCTGTAAGTGCGTTCTTGCAAACGAAGAGGTAGTAAACGGTGTTTGCGAGCGTTGCGGCAGTGAGGTAGTACGCAAGGTTAAGTCACAGTGGATGCTCAAAATTACAGAGTACGCACAAAGACTTGTTGATGACCTTGACTTGGTTGATTACCCCGAAAGAGTTAAAACTCAGCAGAAAAACTGGATTGGCAGAAGCACCGGTGCAGAGGTTGACTTTACAGCTACAACAGGTGACACTCTTACAATATACACAACAAGACCGGATACACTCTTCGGTGCTACATATATGGTTGTTTCTCCCGAACACCCCTACATTGAGAAGTGGGCAGATATCATTGAAAACATAGATGAAGTTCGTGCTTATCAGAGTGAGGCGGCTAAGAAGTCCGATTTTGAACGTACAGAAATGGCTAAGGATAAGACAGGTGTGCTTATCAAGGGTGTAAGGGCAATCAACCCCGTAAATAACACAGAAATTCCGATTTTTATTTCCGACTATGTTCTCGTTTCCTACGGTACGGGTGCAATTATGGCTGTTCCTGCTCACGATACTCGTGACTGGGAGTTTGCTAAGAAATTCGACCTTCCGATTATAGAGGTTGTAAAGGGCGGCAACGTACAGGAGGAGGCTTTCACCGATTGTGCAACGGGTATAATGGTGAATTCCGGTATTCTTGACGGCTTAACGGTAGAAGAAGCAAAGGTTAAGATTAAAGAATGGCTTACAGAGAACGGCAAGGGTAAGGAAAAGGTTAATTTCAAGCTTCGTGACTGGGTATTCTCACGTCAGCGTTACTGGGGCGAGCCTATTCCGATTATCAACTGCCCGTGCTGCGGATATGTTCCCGTTGATGAATCAGAATTGCCACTTGAATTGCCTATGGTTGATTCCTATGAGCCGACAGACAACGGCGAATCACCGCTTGCAAATATCACAGAGTGGGTAAATGTTAAGTGTCCGAAGTGCGGCGGCGACGCTAAGAGAGAAACAGATACAATGCCGCAGTGGGCAGGCTCTTCATGGTACTTCCTCCGCTATATGGACCCACATAATGACAAGGCTCTTGCAAGCAAGGAGGCACTTGAATATTGGTCACCCGTTGATTGGTACAACGGCGGCATGGAGCATACAACACTTCACTTGCTTTACAGCCGTTTCTGGCATAAATTCCTTTACGATATCGGTGTTGTTCCGACATGTGAGCCTTATGCAAAGCGTACAAGCCATGGTATGATTCTCGGAAGCAACAACGAAAAGATGAGTAAGTCAAGAGGCAACGTCGTTAATCCCGATGAGGTAGTTGCTGAGTACGGTGCAGATACACTTCGTCTTTACGAAATGTTTATCGGTGACTTTGAGAAGTCCGCTCCGTGGGATCCGAAGGGTATCAAGGGCTGTCGCAGATTTATCGAGAGATACTACAATCTCCAGAATAACGTGATAGACAGCGATTCAATCCGCCCCGAGCTTGAGAGTGCTTTCCATAAGACAATCAAAAAGGTTGGCGACGATATAGAGAACATCAAGTTCAACACAGCTATCGCTTCATTAATGTCTTTGATTAACGATATCTCCGCAACAGACGGCATTACAAGAGAAGAGCTCAGAATTTTCTCCATTCTTCTCAATCCGTTTGCACCTCACGTTACCGAAGAGGTTTGGGAACAGCAGAAGCTTTCCGAAACAGGAATCCTCGCAGAGCAGAGCTGGCCGAAGTACGACGAGAGCAAGTGCAAGGACGAAACAATCGAAATCGCCGTGCAGGTAAACGGTAAGATTAAGACAAAGCTTGTAATTCCCGCCGATGCAGAGCAGGCAGACGTTTTGGCTATGGCAAAGGCTGATGAAAAGGTAGCAGCCGCTATGGGCTCAATGAATGTAGTAAAGGAAATCTACGTTAAGGGCAAGCTTGTTAATATCGTTGTTAAGCCGTAATGATGAATCGGTAATTGCGTAATGCAGGCAATGCCGTAAACCGACAGTTATCAATCGGCGGCAAAGGCTTTCTGAAATACAAAAAACATTAGATTTTTAATGACAGTATGTGTTATTTGGCGGTCGATGGGTCGCCAAATAACTTTTTAAAAACTAAATTCTGCAAATTTGAGTAATTTTTTTAAAAAGCTCTTGACAACCTTATTAAGAATACTGTATAATAACTAATGCAATTATGCGATTAACTCCTGCCTTTTGGCGGATGGGAGGGAAGATAAATGGCAGAAATCAGAATTAAGGATAATGAATCTCTTGAGAGTGCTTTGAGAAGATTTAAGAAGCAGTGTGCAAGAGCAGGCGTTATTGCTGAGGTTCGTAAGAGAGAAGCTTATGAGAAGCCGTCTGTAAGACGTAAGAAGAAGTCCGAGGCTGCTCGTAAACGTAAGTATAAGTAATTTCAGTTTTACAAATTCTTACAAAGAACCGAGATTAATTTCTAAGTTAAAAAAGAACGGGTAGCCTTTGTGCTGCCCGTATTTTTCTTATACCAAGGGGTGAATTTATGAGTAAAAAAATTCTGCTTATTTTGGGGCCTAATCTTAATATGGTCGGCTTGCGTGAAAAAAATGTATATGGCGAGGAAACTGCGGAAACAATAAACGAGGATATCCGTAAATGGGCGAGTGAGCTTGATATGGATATTGAGATTTACCAGTCGAACTGCGAAGGTGAAATCATCAGCAAGATTCATTCCGCACTCGGCAGTAAGGACGGTATCATTATTAACGCAGGAGCGTACACACATTACAGCTATGCTATTCGTGACGCTATCGCTTGCGTTCCGTCTGTTCCGACGATTGAGGTTCACATGTCAAATGTGCATGCAAGAGATGAATTCAGACATAAAACCGTAATCGGCGGAGTGTGCAAGGGTCAAATCAGCGGCTTCGGCAAGTTCAGTTACCGTCTTGCTTTGTACGCTTTGAAAGATATTCTGTAAATGTGGAGGGATTGCAATGTCTGATAATTCCGCTATGGAAAAATTAAATAGGCTTATCAGAATAAAAAAGCTTTCTTCACAGCTGTCAAGCGATAAACAAGCCGCACTTGTTACTTCCGAAACGAATGTGAGATATTTAACGGATTTTGCAAACAGCGAGGGTACCTTGCTTGTTACAAAAGCTAAGTCGTATTTGCTCGTTGACTTCCGCTACGGTGAAGCGGCTCAGAAAAAGGTCACGCACTGCGAGGTAATTGTTTTCGATAATTACAAAGAAGCTTTAAAGAATTTGATTAAAGAGAATAATATCGAGGAAATT
>JBGVDU010000125.1:0-3820 GCA_045119555.1 Acutalibacteraceae bacterium
AATTGCGGCGAATCAGAAAATCATGGTGTTTTTATACTGATGATCAACGGTTCTACAACTTTATCATCGAAACACCTTTCTTGTTTTAAGTACAGTGATTATGTTTCGGACTATGATTGTATGATGTTATGTTTAACGGTCATTTCTTCATTTATGTGCAGTCGGGCAGAGAAAATGTATATTTGTGAAGTTGCTAGTAACATTGCAAATAATCGTGTTGAGATAGCCGGACTTCTTGCCGCAGATGGGTTAACTTTGATAAAAGAACCATATAAGACTGCATTAGACATATATACAGAAAATGGTATCAGCTGTGCCGATCTGAATAATATTATAAAAAAAGCGGTATGGGAAGCTCAGATCAAGCTTGTCTTTCCTAAACTTGAAAATTACCGCTCTGAAATAATCAGAAAATATAACAGGAAACTGGAACACTATCTTCCGATAAGAAGTTCCAATAATGAAATTATAGACAAACCCGAAGATCTTGAGATAGGTCAGCTGTTCTACATTTGCAGAGAAAATAGATCAGATAAGATCACCGGTTTAGACGAGTACGAGAAGTTAAAAAAAATGAGAGATGCCAGAAATACGCTTGCACACTTGGAATTTTTATCGTATGAACAACTGTGCGATATAGGAATTTTATGAAAAGATGGAGGCAAACATCATTGTTTCTGTTTTAATCAGTGATTGTTTTAAAGGAGTTTCGTAATGAACAATACCGAACTGTTGCAATTTATTGAATATTATGCTCATCCATTAAAATTTGGCAGAGTCGATACAGTCGGAACAGCACTGCATGCTTTGTGCGTAGCAAAATCTAAGACTTGGGTTGAAGCATACAACGAATTAATAGAAGCATCCGGCTCACTTGGTTTAATGCCGAATGACAAAAAGACAGTTAATAATTAGATGTAAATGAATTTTATTGATATGAAACACCTTATAGAAAAATATAAAGACGTCATTCCTTATGCGGTGTTCAGAGTTCTGACAACCGTTGTGAATGTATTTTTATATTGGTTGTGTGTCCATCCCTTTGGCATCGGTACGCTCATAAGTACAATTATTGCGTGGATTGTATCAGTCTTCTTTGCGTACCTAACCAATAGGAAGTGGGTATTTCATAGCGAGGCACACGGCGTCAAAGCTATTGTGAAGGAGATTATTTACTTCTTTGCTTGCAGATAAGGCACAGGCGTTCTCGAATGGGCTTGTATGTATTTGTTTGTGGATATGTCGGCTTTGAATGACGTGATTGTTAAGATTTCAGCTAACATTTTGGTAATCATTTTGAATTATGTAGCCAGTAAATTCGTGATTTTCAAATACAAGAAACAGTAGGAGTAACAAAAAATTAAGAAGTATGATTACCGGATAGTAGGATCAGGCTTGTATGGAGCTACAATGGCGAGAGAGCTTACAGATGAGGGTAAGAAAGTTCTGATGATTGAGAAGAGAGAATCTTGCGGGCAATGTGTACACCGAAGATGTTGAGGGTATCCATGTTCACAAGTATGGTTCTCATATCTTTCACGCAAACGACAAAACGGTCTGAGGCTATGTAAACAAGTTCTCAATTTTCAACCGCTTTACAAATTTACCTGTAGCCAATTATCATGGTGAGTTGTATTCGCTTCCGTTCAATATGTACATGTTTAACAAGATGTGGGGAGTGGTTACACTTGACGAGGCGGTTGCTTTATAAGTCTATGTCCTTCTACTGCATAGTATAAAGTTTTCTAATAAGAATCCTCATATTCATTGTTAACACAATGCCCACAGTTGCGTTGTTTTTAAAAATATAATTTTTAGTTTTTCCTGTTCGGGTGTATCTAATAGTTTTATTCCTTTTTAAGCATGGTAATACTTTCTAATAGAATGTAAATATGATAGTTTTTTTATCGTGCACTTAGAAAGAGGCTTTGTTACTATAACAATGACTAAGAAGTAGTAATTCAAGATATTGCTATTTATCTGTTTTCGATAAACTAATAAATATTATCTGATGCAACAGCGGAATGTATTTGTCGATTTTTAATCTGAAATGGGATAGAGCTGATTCTTTCACAGGGTGTTTTGCGTAACCAATCCATTTGTCTGGTATGTTTTTTTACTGTTATGCTGCAACTTGCTTTAGTTCTGCTCTATCTTGTGATGAACTTCTTCCTTACTATTTCCAAAAACATATTAGAATCTTTTCTTTTACCACGTGCGATCAAACCTTTACAACGACCATATTTACGGTGATAAATGATAAATCTTTTCATAAAGTATTCTTTTATCTATCATATAAGATAAACTAATTACAAAATTTTAACAAAAAAGCAGCCATAAAACCATTGCAAAAATTGACAATTTGTGATATTATATTTGACATAGTTACTAATAAAAAATGTGCATAATAAACGTTGATTTTTTGTTAAAAATAGGTAAATTTACGAAAATCTATTTCGTTATAGTTTTTATGGTATTTTTATCCTTTATTGTCTTATGCGTAAAATTAATATTAATATTAATTAGTTAACGATTGGTATCTTTAATCAGGGTGAGTAACCAAACTAGCTGTAATGTTGTGCTTGAAAAGAATAATGATGAAAAGACATGGTGATACTAATAGTTTCATTATATTTTTTATACTATAAAATAAGGTATCTCTAAAAGTTTAATGCCGACTAAATCGGAGGTACAGTTGAACGACAATATTTGTTTAGATTTGCCAATAAAAAAGAGGGATAGATTAATGATTGTTGGGTTAGTGGAAATACTATCAACCGATATACAACTTATAAAAGCTTATCCTTGGTGGCTCAATTTGTTAATCTTTTTTTTACACTTTTCAGCTGTCAGAGATTGTATTCAAAGAGATAATGGCGACTTATTTTCGGAATATAGAAAAAGTAATAATACGGTTCACACTCTTTTTTGGATTCTTATTATTTTAATGATTCCATTCTTGGGAGTATTATTTTATTTGATTTGTTCCGCATATCCGTACTATATTTGGGAAGCGAATAATAAAAACAGTCTTA
This sequence comes from Acutalibacteraceae bacterium, assembly GCA_045119555.1. Lineage (GTDB taxonomy): Bacteria > Bacillota > Clostridia > Oscillospirales > Acutalibacteraceae > RUG592. Next base: position 3,036 of record JBGVDU010000125.1, read on the forward strand.
GACCCTTTCCTTATAATGTTAAACTGTCGCTTGGAAATACAACAGGTGCTTTGAATTATTTATGGACAAAAAAGCAATTCTACGTTAGAGATTTTTCAAATCATTATCAGAACTTGCATGGCATAACTGTAAGAGCTGTTAATTCAAATATTCTACTCTTGATAGCGTTTATTTTTTGCTCAGTATTTTCCTTTATAAATAATTCTTATTTTTATAGTGGACATATGGTGTTTGATTCAACCTCACTTCAGATCGCATTGAGTTTGTTGGTTCTGTTTACTATTCAAGATTGGATAACTAATTACAGAAATTTGACTTTCTGTTTTAGATTAATTTGTAAGAATGATGAACCGCCATATTGTGACTATGCAGGGGATTTCATGAACAAACCTCATTACATTGAGCATAATTATTATAAATCAGATAAAGTATCTTCCCTTAACGATAAATTCAGCATGATTAACGCTGAGGCACTCAGAAATAAGTTGAAAGAGATTATGCCGTATATATGGAGTAAATATTCGCTTGCTTTACTTTCTTCTCAGGGAGTGTATTATTATCAAGATAATGATAATGAAATGTTTTCAAAGTTTGCTTTTGATTTTAACAAAGACTTTTTGATCGAAGCTCTTGATCCTACATTTAATCTTGATAATCTTGATGTCAAAAGTGTTGAGAAGCTTGATGAAGTAGATTCTCATGTTACATGTGTAAATTACTATATGTGGGAGTATAACGGTGAGATGAGCAGCGATTTGGAATCCTCAATTATAGGTTGTGTGGAG
>JBGVDU010000126.1:0-2446 GCA_045119555.1 Acutalibacteraceae bacterium
TTACCGTAGCGTTTCGTCAGCTTACTTAATGAATAAACACCTCGTTCGGCACTGTAAAAGCTTTCGATTGCGGGAGTAGCCGAGGATAACAGCAACAGCGAATTGTGCTCGAAGCATCTCAGCTTTGCGATATCTCTTGCATGAAAACGTGGAGCAGACTCGGATTTATAGGTGTACTCCTGTTCCTCGTCCATAATGATAAGCCCTATATCTTCAAACGGAGCAAATACCGCACTGCGAGTGCCTACGGCGATTTTTGCTATTCCCTTTTTAACTCTCTTCCACTCGTCAAGCCGTTCGCCCATTGAAAGTGCACTGTGAAAAACAGCAACATCTTGACCGAAACGACCCTTGAATATTGAAATAAGCTGTGGTGTAAGGGCAATTTCGGGAACCATTACGATTACCCCTCTGCCCTGTTTATAAACTGTTTCCATAAGCTTTAGGAATACGGACGTTTTACCCGCACCCGTAACACCGTAAAGCAAGGAAACAGCCGCCTTGCCGCTTTGTGCAAGATTTAATAACTCATTATATGCTTTGCTCTGTTCATCAGTTAAGATGATTTCATCGCTTGACGATGAATACGATGATTCGGGCAGGCGAAAAACCTCTTGCTCGAAGCTTTCGCAGACACCTTTTTTGATTAGGGCATCTGTCACAGCCTGAGTTACTCCCGTGTAATAGCAAACCTCTTTAACAGACACCGCACCTACGGATTTCAGCAAATCGCAGACATCTCTTTGACGTGGTGTAAGCTTGACGCTGTCCTCATCAAGGTCGGTAAGCTTAATCATTTTTACCGAGGCATCTCCTACACGCCGCATGGCATTTTCGGACTTTTTTATAAAGCCGTTTTCCAAAAGCTCGGTAAGCGGCTTTGTTTCGCAGTCAATGCCCAGCTTTTTAAATAAGATATCCTGTTTTATTTTCTTCGTTTTTTCGGAAAATAAATCAAGAATTTGCTTTTGCTCCTCAGTTGGGTTTATACTTTCCTTATCAACCGACAATGTATAGACGGAAGAAATTTTGTAATTTATACCCACAGGAAGCATTGCTCTGATTGCATCGTAATATGTGCAGTAGCAACGCTCCTTCATTGATTGAACAAGCTTTATCATCTCTGCCGTTAAAAGAGGCGAATCGTCCAAAACAGCAACGACTTCTTTTAGCTTCGGGTTAGGATTGTCAGACCAAAAAAGCTCAAAAACCATAGCCTGCCGTTTTTTGTTGCCGCTGCCGAAGGGTACAAGCAAACGCTTGCCCCGGGCTGCTTTTCTTTGCAAATATACGGGTACAATATAATCGAAGGGCTTGTCAAAGCTGTACAATGTTTTTTCAACAGCTACCCTTGCAATAAGAACGGACATTAGTCGTTGATATCCTGTTCGATAATCTCGTACTTGTGATTTTTAAAATCCTCAACGGCGAGCAAAACTGTCTTATCGTCGCAGATTTCGCCTCTCTCGTTGTACTCGTCGGCAATCTCTCTTGCTCTCTTTGCAACACCGATAACAAGTGAATATCTGCTCTGCTTACCTGCTAACATATCATCAATAGACGGCTTATACATAATAAAAAAATCCCCCTGAAAAAATTATAATCTGTTACTTTCAATTATATCAACAACGCTTTGCACAGCGTGTTCTACTGTGTCGTTTACTACAAAAGAATCATACAAATATGACTGCTTTATTTCGCCCCTTGCGGCTTCAAGACGTTTTTTGATAACCTCGTCCGTTTCGCTCTGTCTGCCACGCAAACGGGACTCAAGCTCCTTGTAGCTCGGCGGCAGAATGAAGATACCGTAAGCCTGCGGAAACTTCTCAAGAATCTGAAGTCCGCCCTGAATATCTATCTCAAGGATAACGTCATAGCCCTGCTCTATCTTCTCGAAAACAGCCGCCTTCGGCGTACCGTAGGAATTTCCGCAATAGGTCGCATGCTCCATAAAGCCGTCCGCATCAACGGTCTTTTGGAACTCCTCTTTAGTCAAGAAGAAGTAATGCACCTTGTCAATTTCGCCTTCCCTCGGATTTCTTGTGGTGGCGGAAACGGAAAGCACGATTTTCTCGTTGGAATCAACAACCTGCTTTACAACCGTTCCCTTACCTACTCCCGACGGGCCGGAAATAACGTAAATATTCCCCTTACTGTTCACCTGTATTTTCCTCCTCAGAGGCTCTGGAGCTGATAGTTTCGGGCTGAATGGCACTCAGTATAATATGGTCACTATCGGTAAAAATCACGGCACGGCTCTTTCTGCCGTATGAGGCATCAATAAGTCTGCCCTTATCCCTTGCGTCCTGAACCATTCTTTTTATAGGTGCCGAATCGGGACTTACAACAGAAACTATTCTGTCTGACGCAACCAAATTGCCAAAGCCTATGTTTATCAATCTCATTATCAGAAAACCTCACAAAATTTATTCAATATTCTGAATCT
>JBGVDU010000127.1:0-4682 GCA_045119555.1 Acutalibacteraceae bacterium
TCGGAAAAGGTAAACGAAGAAAAAAGACAGGAAAAAATCGAAAAGCTAAAGGCTGAGCAGGAAAAGCAAAGAGCAGAAAACGAAAAGTACAAGAAAAATAAAAAGCTCCAGCAGGAAAGACAGGAAAAAGCCGAACAGCTCAGACAAAAGCAGGTTAAAAAAGCACAGGAAAGTCAAGAGAGAATCAAGAAAAATTCCGAAAAAAGAGAAATGAACAATGTAAGACTTAAAGAAGTAAACAAAGTTAGATCAAAGGTTTCTCAAAATCAGGCAAAAAAAAGAGAGGAATTAAACAAATACTTCAAGGATTAATTTGCGAAGCGGAGAAATTATCCGTATATTTTCAATGCTTCGCCACCGAAAGAGGTTAAGAAAATATGCTGAAATTACCGCAATGCCCATACTGTGGCTATAAATACGACTATTCCCGTGTGAAAAAAACAATGCACGAAAAGCAGTGTAAATGCAGAAAATGCGGAAAATTAATGGCTGTGGCTTACAAAAAAGCGGCGGCTAAAATGGCACTGTTATTCTTCATTCTGCTTGTTGTACTGAATACGCTATATCTTTTCGGTACAAAGAGTGAAACCATAATTCCAAATATTGTGTTTACCGTTGTATTTATATTTTTATATATCATTTTAGTTCCGCTTAGAGTAACCTACGGAAAAATTTCGGGTCAGGAGGACGAGCCCGAAAAGCTCAAAAAAAACAGACGCAGACACAAGAAAACCAAGAATAAAGAGGTGGATTCGGAAGAAAATCCATTGAAAAACACTTCGTTTGATTGATTTTAAAGTCAGTTTGTGATTAAAAAAATACTTTGGTTGATTGATTTTAAAGTCAGTTTGTAATAAAAAAATCTTTGCTTGATTGTTTTAAAGTCAGTTTGTGATTTTTAAAATTCTTTGCTTGATTGATTTAAATTTAGGCTGATTTTTCAGAAAATTTAAATTATTAATTAAAATACAGCACACATTGAGTGCGTTAATATAAAAATATTATTGCAGTTTTGGGTTTTATTTATTTTAATTCTTACTAAATTGTAATTAATTGTGATTTAGTATCAGTTTCCCAAGAAGAAAGAAAGAGGGGTTTCCATGGAAAATTTGGAAATTGCAAAAACCGAACAAGAATACACTGCCGACGAAATTCAAGTTTTAGAGGGCTTGGAAGCAGTAAGAAAAAGACCGGGTATGTACATCGGTTCAACGGGACCCAGAGGTTTGCATCACTTGGTTTATGAGATTGTTGACAATTCTATTGACGAGGCTCTTGCAGGCTACTGCGACAAGATTGATGTTTCGATTTTGCCGGGCGAGGTAATCAGAGTAGTCGATAACGGACGTGGTATCCCTGTGGGAATCAATCAAAAAATGGGAATGCCTGCCGTAACTGTTGTATTCACCGTACTTCACGCAGGCGGTAAATTCGGCGGCGGCGGCTACAAGGTTTCGGGCGGCTTGCACGGTGTAGGTGCTTCCGTTGTAAATGCCTTGTCAACATGGCTCGAGGTTAAGGTTTGTGACGGCGAAAAGATTTACCGTCAAAGATACGAAAGAGGAAATATTGTATCCGAACTCGAAGTGATTGGAGAATCCACACAGAGAGGTACAGAGGTTACTTTTAAGGCTGACCCCGAAATTTTCCAAGAAACAGATGTTTACGAATACTCAATTTTAGAAGCAAGGCTCAGAGAGCAGGCATTCCTCAACGCAGGAATACATATTGAGCTTCGAGATGAGAGAGATTCGGAAAATATAATCAAAAATAATTACCTTTACGAGGGCGGTATTTCAAGCTTTGTAGAGTATATTCACAAGAAAAAATCGCTTGATGTAATTCACCCCGATGTAATACATTTTTCAATGACTAACGAGGATGACACCTCGGCGGTTGAGGTTGCAATGCAGTACAACGACAGCTACAATGAATTGATTATGTCGTTTGCTAACAACATTCACACAACCGACGGCGGTACTCACGAAGAGGGCTTTAAGCGTGCGTTGACCTATGTTATGAACGACTACGCCAGAAAGTTTGGTAAACTCAAGGATAATGACAAGAATTTAAGCGGTGAGGATGTAAGAGAGGGTATTACTGCAATCATCAGCGTTAAGCTGAAAGAGGCTCAGTTTGAGGGTCAGACAAAAGCAAAGCTCGGCAACACAGAAGTAAGGACAATGGTAGACAAGCTTCTCAGAGATAAGCTTATGGTTTATCTTGAAGAAAATCCGGCTGTTGCAAAAGCTATTTTTGAAAAATCGCTTGCATCTGCAAGAGCAAGAGAAGCGGCTCGTAAAGCAAGGGAAAGTGTCAGAAGAAAATCTGCGCTTGAGTCTGCTCAGTTACCCGGTAAGCTTGCCGATTGTCAGTCGAGAGACAGCAGTGAAACTGAAATCTTTATCGTAGAGGGTGACTCTGCGGGAGGTTCTGCCAAGGGCGGACGTGACAGACGAATTCAGGCTATTCTGCCACTTTGGGGAAAAATGCTCAATGTTGAAAAGGCAAGAATTGACAGAGTTTACGGCAACGACAAGCTTATGCCTGTTATCACAGCTTTAGGTACAGGTATCGGTGATGAATTTGATATTGAAAAATTAAGATATGACAAAGTAATTATTATGGCAGATGCCGATGTCGACGGTTCTCACATCAGAACACTTCTGTTGACATTCTTCTTCAGATATATGCGTCCTCTGGTTGAGCTTGGCCATGTTTATATTGCACAGCCTCCGCTTTACAGAATTACAAAGAATAAGGAACACAAGTACGCTTATTCTGATATTGAGCGTGACCAGATTCTTGCAAAAATCGAAGGCAAGACAGAAATTCAGCGATATAAAGGTCTTGGTGAGATGGACTCCGAGCAGTTGTGGGAAACTACAATGAATCCTGACACAAGACTTATGCTCAGAGTAGAACTTAGTGATGCCGAAGCTGCTGACGAAACATTCACAATTCTTATGGGTGACAAGGTTGAGCCTCGTCGTGAGTTTATTGAGCAGAACGCAAAGTATGTTCAAAATCTGGATGTTTGATTAATTGTTTTTCCATATAAAAACGAAAAACTTTTCTGTAAAATTCGTAGGGGAAACTCTTGCGGTTGCCAAATGATAGAGTAAAGTAACCGGACGATTATTTTATTTAGATCAGATAGATTAATATGAGATAATCTGTTATGCTTGAAATTTAAATTAATTTAAACATTAACGTGGGAGCGTGAGTTAAAAATGCATTCGAGGACTAAAATTGTTGTAAGATATGCGGAAACTGACCAGATGGGAATTGCACATCACTCTAATTTTCCAATCTGGTATGAGCAGGGCAGAACTGACTACATAAAAATGTTCGGTACAACTTACTCAGATATGGAAAAAGCAGGAGTAATGACTCCGCTGAGAAATCTCACTTGCCACTTCAAACTCCCTGCACGTTATGAGGATGAGCTGATTATTCGTACTTGGTGTACTTCAATTTCTGCGGCAAGGATAGAATTTTCCTACACAGTTAAGAAGATTGAAGAAGACGGATCGGAAATTGAGCTTGCCTATGGCACAACCGAACACGGTTTTGTTGATTCAAAAACATTCAGACCGTGTAATGTAAAAAAGAGATTACCTGAATTATTTAACGGTATAAATCAGAACATAAAACACTTTTAATTCGAGTAGATAGGTCTAATATAAATATAACCTAATATGCCCGAAATCAAACTAAAATAATCTATACAGTTGGCAAACCGACATATATAAATAAATGCGACGCATATACTCGAAATAAAAAAGAGGTAAAAATAATGGACAACGAACAAATTTTGGAATCTAAAATTATAGATGTAGACTTGCAGAATGAGATGCGTAAAAGCTTTCTTGACTACTCAATGAGCGTTATCGTTTCACGTGCATTGCCTGACGTTCGTGACGGCTTGAAGCCTGTTCACAGACGTATTCTCTACACAATGTATGAAAGAGGTCTTGAACCGTCCAAGCCTTACCATAAATGTGCCGATACCGTTGGTTCGGTGCTTGGTGCATATCACCCGCACGGTGACGCATCTGTTTACGACGCTATGGTACGTCTTGCTCAGGACTTCTCAATGAGATATATGCTCGTTGACGGCCATGGTAACTTTGGTTCAGTCGACGGTGACCCGCCTGCTGCTTACCGATACACCGAAGCAAGAATGAGCAAGATATCTATGGATATGCTCACTGATATCGACAAAGATACTGTTGACTTTATCCCTAACTATGATGACCGTCTGAAAGAACCTACTGTTCTTCCGAGCCGTTTCCCAAATCTTCTTGTAAACGGTTCAAGCGGTATTGCTGTAGGTATGGCTACAAATATTCCGCCTCACAACCTCGGTGAAACTATTGATGCGGTTTGTATGCTCATTGACAATCCGGATGCAGAAGTTGCAGAACTTATGGAGTGTATCCCCGGTCCTGACTTCCCTACAGGCGGTATAATTATGGGCAGAAGCGGAATCCGTGCCGCTTATGCTACAGGTAAGGGCAAAATCACTGTCCGTGCCAAAACTGAAATCGTAGAAGCTAAGAACGGCAGATATAAAATCATCGTTACTGAGCTTCCGTATCAGGTTAACAAGGCTCGTCTTATCGAGCATATTGCAGACCTCGTAAAGGACAAAAAGCTTGAAGGTATCTCGAATATCG
>JBGVDU010000128.1:0-5408 GCA_045119555.1 Acutalibacteraceae bacterium
GGAATAGACTCCTTAACAAGGGGGATTCCTGCGTTTGATATTGATATGAACAGAATTTTTCCCGGAGAGAAAAACGGCTCGATGCTCGAACAGCTTGCAAACGGCATTGTCGAGGATTTAAAGGGCTCGGATGTGTGCATAGATATTCACGCAAGCAATATATATCTTACCGAAATACCGCAGGTGAGAATTAACGATATCTTTTCAAGCAGGCTTGTTCCGCTTGCGGAAAAGCTGAATGTCGATTTTATTTGGGTTCATTCCAACGCAACGGTGCTTGAATCCACGCTTGCTCATTCAATGAATAGTGTGGGTGTACCTACTCTCGTTGTGGAAATGGGCGTTGGTATGCGTATAACTAAATCGTATTGCGAACAGCTGACAGACGGTATTTTCAATCTTATGAGGGATTTGGGAATTTGGAACGGCGAAACAGCAGAGGTTCGCAATCCGATTATTGCACAAAAGGACGACCCTATTTCTTTTCTCAATGCAGAGCGTTCGGGACTTTTCGTAGCCTACCTCAAGCATTGGACAAATGTCGCAAAGGGTCAGCATATAGGTGACATTATAGACCCTCTTTCGGGTACGGTGCTGACGTCCGTTACGGCGGATTGTGACGGAGTGCTGTTCACTGTAAGGGAATATCCGATAGTGGATGAGGGTTCGTTAATCGGAAGAATTTTACCGGGAAGAGAGCTGCCGTTATGAAAGAGAATATAATTTATGAGTTAAAAACTCTTTACAGAGATGATTTCAGAGCAAGAGGTTATGAATTCGGCGAGGGTGAAAATTCCGTTTGCATTATAGGAAGTATGCGTGGCAACGAGGTTCAGCAGACTTACGTTTGCGGAAAAATTGTTCATGAGCTGAAAATGCTCGAAAAAAAGGGTGCAATCACTCAGGGCAAGAAAATTCTTGTAATTCCTTGTGCCAATCCGAGAAGCATTAACACCGAGAAACGATTTTGGCCGATTGACAATACCGATATCAACAGAATGTTCCCCGGCTATAATTTGGGCGAAACAACGCAAAGAATAGCAGGCGGTTTATTTGAAAAAATAAAAGATTTTGAATACGGTATTCAGTTTACAAGCTTTTATATGCCGGGAAGATTTATTCCGCATGTAAGAATGATGTCAACGGGCAGTGAGGACGTTGAACAGGCTAAGCTTTTCGGCTTGCCTTATGTGGTAAGACGTAAAATGAAGCCATACGATTCCACAACGCTTAATTACAACTGGCAGATTTGGAATACAAAGGCATACAGCGTTTACACAGCCACGACATCAACGATTGATGAACAGAGTGCCGTACAGGGCGTAAAAAGCGTGCTTAATTTTCTTAACAATATTGCCGTTATAAATGCGCAAACTTATGCAGGATATCATTCTAAGGTGCTTTGGGATACAGATATGATTAGTGTAAGGACGAAATGCTCAGGTATTTTCAAGTCGATTTTACAGTCGGGTCAGCAGGCTGAGGCAGGCGACGTTGTTGCTCATGTAATCGACCCATACACAAGCGAAATTTTAGAGAAAATCATAGCACCGTGCGAGGGCATGATTTTCTTTTCCCACAACGACCCTCTTGTTTATGCAAATACGGCTGTTGTTAAAATTATTCCCGACAATATGTGATAATTTTTTCGTAAATATTTTTTTGAAAAAAGTGATTTGTGTATTGACTTTTTGCCAAAATAGGTATAGAATGATTGCAGGGAGAAGTTTAGGTAATTTTGTAAATTCAAAAAGGGCAGTTAAGCATACGGTCGTTATGGTGCTTGACTGTCCTTTTTGATTTTATGACTTGTTTTTAATAATGCAATGTGTAAATTTATAACAATTAATCCAATAAATACTTAATTGTTTCGGGTAAAGAACACAAGAATTTCCGTATAAACTCCTAATATTTGCAAAGACTATCAGTACACGGAAGATACAGTAAAATAAAGAAGAATAAACGTAAAATTTGCAAATATAAGGGAGATATCAATATGAAAGCAACAGGAATTGTAAGAAGAATAGATGACCTCGGAAGAGTTGTTATACCGAAGGAGATTCGCCGTACATTGCGTATTCGTGAGGGCGACCCGCTCGAAATTTACACAGACACAAACGGTGAGGTTATTTTTAAGAAGTATTCGCCCGTGGGAGAGCTAAGTACATTTGCTGCCCAGTATGCCGAGGTGCTCAGCCGTGTCAGCAATTTGCCTACGCTTATTTCCGACCGTGACCATATCGTTGCGGCGGCAGGTATTCCGAAGAGGGAGTATCTTGAAAGACGTGTAACAGCCGTTATTGAGGATTTAATGGAAACCCGCAGAAGCTTTATGGCACACCCGAATGAGGTAGGCGAGATTCAGCCGGTAGAGGGTGTGGACAGAGCCGCAAATATTGTGTATCCGATTATTGCCGCAGGCGATGTAACGGGTGCGTTAATTATGCTTGTGGGAGAGAAAAACACGCCTCCGACAGAGGTTGAAATCAAGCTCGCACAAACAGCGGCGGCTTTCCTCGGTAAGCAAATGGAAGAATAGTTTGAAATAGGCAATACAGTACCTTGGAAGTATGGGTGCTGTATTGTTTTTTTATTACATATTTTTAGAGTACGATATTTCTTCAAAAGGCTTGTGATATTGGTGGAACATTAAAAATATTGATTTCGAGCATGAATATTCAAAAATTAAATGTATCATACCAACAAGCCTGTAAAACATATAATGAATTTACGAAAAAATATTTTATTACCAAAAAATTCCTCCGATTTTATTGTAAAAAGGAAAAAAGAGAGTGATTTCAAAGCTTTTGAAATAAAAATTGTCAATTCTTGCGTGTTTTTTTTAAAAATGTTTGACTATATTTCAAGAACGTAATATAATTAAGTTATGTACTTTTTACAGACGGATACATTTTGTACCGCATTAAAAATTCATATTCATATATTATTTTGGAGGCTTAACAGAAATGAGCAGAGTTTATAATTTTTCAGCAGGTCCTTCAATGCTCCCCGAGGCAGTATTGAAAAAAGCAGCAGCAGAGATGCTTGACTATGAGGGCAGCGGTCAGTCTGTTATGGAGATGTCACACCGCAGTAAGGTGTACGATTCAATCATTAAAGAGGCAGAGAGCCTTTTGAGAGAGGTTATGCAGATTCCCGATAACTACAAGGTTCTTTTCCTCCAGGGCGGTGCTTCATCACAGTTCGCTATGATTCCGCTTAACCTTATGACTAAGAATAAGAAGGCTGACTATGTTATTACAGGTCAGTGGGCTAATAAGGCATACAAGGAAGCAGCTCGCTACGGTGATGCAGTTGAGGTTGCTTCTTCTAAGGATAAGACTTTCTCTTATATTCCTAAGCTTGATAAGTCTATGTTCAGACCCGATGCAGATTATGTTCATATTTGCATGAACAACACAATCTACGGTACGGTTTATCACGAGATTCCCGATACAGGCGATATTCCGCTCGTTGCAGATATCTCTTCCTGCATTCTTTCCAAGCCTATTGATGTTTCTAAGTTCGCTGTTCTTTATGCAGGTGCTCAGAAGAACATGGCTCCGGCAGGCTTGACTGTTGTTATCATCAGAGAGGACTTCATCGGCAACGCTCAGGAAATTACGCCTACAATGTTCAACTACAAGACACACGCTGATAACGATTCAATGTTCAACACACCTCCGTGCTACACAATTTACATTGCTAAGCTCGTTTTGGAGTGGATTAAGAACGAAATCGGCGGTCTTGAGAAGATGCAGGAAATCAATGAGAAGAAGGCTGCTATCCTTTACGATTATCTCGATAACTCCAAGATGTTCAAGGGCACAGTAGTTCCCGAGGATCGTTCCTTGATGAACGTACCTTTTGTAACAGGTGATGAGGAGCTTGACGCTAAGTTTGTTAAGGCTGCAACAGAGGCTGGCTTTGTAAACATTAAGGGTCACAGAACAGTTGGCGGTATGAGAGCTTCTATCTACAATGCTATGCCTGTTGAGGGTGTTGAAAAGCTTGTTGCATTTATGAAGGATTTTGAGGAGAAGAACTCCTGATTTAACAAGCTGTGCCAATAAAAACATCAGATTTACTCACTTTTGCCAATGCTGTTGATTTAATTAGACGGCTTCTTCGAGTTGGGTAAAATGCCGTTATGCGGCATTTTGAAGGAGTAAATACTGTTAAGGGCTTTGCCCTTAAAACCCACCAAAGGCTCTGCCTTTGGAATTCGCAAGCTTTTAAAAAAGCTTGAGCAAAACTTTAACAGGGGTTAAGTCGGCACAATGAGTTAATTTAATATTTGTAAATATTTTTTGGAGATGAAACAAATGTATAACATTTTGACTTTGAATAAAATTGCTAAGATTGGTCTTGACCAGCTTGGTCCGGATTACACAGTAGCAGATGAGGTTGCTAATCCCGATGCTATCCTTGTTCGTTCCGCTTCTATGCACGACATGGATTTGCCGGAGAGCGTACTCGCTATCGCAAGAGCAGGTGCAGGCACAAACAATATTCCGATTGACAAGTGCACACAGAACGGTATTGTAGTTTTCAATACTCCGGGTGCTAACGCTAACGCTGTTAAGGAACTTGTTATCGCAGGTATGCTCATTTCTTCAAGAGATGTAATCGGCGGTATTGACTGGGCTAAGACTCTTAAGGGCAACGGCGACCAGGTTGGTAAAATGGTTGAAAAGGGCAAGAGCCAGTTTGTAGGTCCTGAGCTTCTCGGCAAGAAGCTCGGTGTTATCGGTCTTGGTGCAATCGGTGCTCTTGTTGCAAATGCGGCTGAAACTCTCGGCATGGAGGTTTACGGCTATGACCCATTCATCAGCATTGACGGTGCTTGGAGATTGTCACGCTCCGTTAAGCACGTTGTAAACCTTGACGAAATTTTCGCTACTTGCGATTATATTTCCGTACACGTTCCGCTTACTCCCGATACTAAGGAGCTTATCAACGCTGAGAGCATTGCAAAGATGAAGGACGGCGTTAGAATTCTTAACTTCGCAAGAGATGCTCTGGTTAATTCCACAGATATTCTTGCAGGTATCAATTCAGGTAAGATTGCGGCTTATGTTACAGATTTCGCAACAGATGATATTCTCGGCGAAAAGGGCGTTATCGCAATGCCGCACCTCGGTGCTTCTACTCCCGAATCTGAGGAAAACTGTGCTGTTATGGCTGCTATGGAGGTTAAGTGCTACCTCGAAACAGGTTCAATCAACAACAGTGTAAACCTGCCGAGCCTCAACATGCCTAAGACAGCTAACACACGTTTCTGCGTTATTCACAACAATGTTCCGACAATCCTCAACCAGGTTACAGCTAAGTTCGGTGATTTGGGTGCTAACATTGAGAACATGGAGAGCAAGTCCAGAGGTGACTACGCTTACACAGTTCTTGAT
>JBGVDU010000129.1:0-3708 GCA_045119555.1 Acutalibacteraceae bacterium
TCTCTTTCATCATGTCCGCCGCCAAGACCTGTGCCACGCTGACGTCCTACCGAATCAATCTCATCTATGAATATAATACAAGGGGCATTCTTTTTAGCTTGATCAAACAAATCTCGAACTCTCGAAGCACCGACACCGACAAACATTTCAACAAAGTCTGAGCCTGAAATTGAGAAGAACGGAACTCCCGCCTCACCTGCAACTGCTCTTGCGAGCAAGGTTTTACCTGTGCCCGGAGGACCCATGAGAAGCACGCCCTTAGGAATTCTTGCACCAAGCGTATTGAATTTCTCGGGGTTCTTAAGGAACTCAACTATTTCCTGTAATTCTTCCTTTTCCTCATCGGCACCCGCAACATCGTCAAATACGTTTTTCTTTTCGTTGTCGCTTGTATTTTTTACCTTGGCTTTACCGAAATTCAGCGTTTTGTCGCCGCCAAGACCGCCGGACATTTTCTTCATAATAATTACCCAAATAACAATGATAATTATTATAAGTCCTATATTCGGAATAACCGACCACAGTATTGCACTGTCAACAGAGCGTTCAATGTCGTAAGTTATTTCACTTTTGGGATCAGTGATATATTCCTTTACATCATCCAAAAAGCGTGTAGGATAAGCTAAAGAGTATTTTACTTCTTTCTTATCTTTAAGAGTGATTATAAGCTCTCCGCTTTCTGATTTAAGCTCAAAATGCTCAACCTGATTCTCGCTGAACATTGTAAGTATTTCGGAATATTCATATTCATCAGTTGGCGTTGATGCCAAAAAATATGCTGCTATAATTATGATAAGTATCGGAAGCGCGATATACAGCAATCCCTTTAAACTTTTCTTATTGTCGTTATTATCCAAAAAAATATTCACTCCTTAGCATTATGTATTTATATTTAAAGTCATAAACAAACCTTTATTTATAGCCTTCTCATAATGTTTGCCATGACATATTTTACTTTATTTTAAGTCTGCCCGAAAATAAAAATAACGCTCATTTGCACAACCGCCACCATTTTAGCATGCCCCCAAAAACAGAAGAAAATAAGCCTTAGGGGCTTTACAATCTTTGTAAAAAATAATACAAATTAAAAATTTTCTTCGCTGACTTCCATTACAAAAAGAGGTTCATCTTCATTTTTCGGCAAAGCATCCTGTGAAGGTCCTATCCCTTCAATCCAATATACATTATTTCCTTTTGCTAAAAGTAAGCGAGTATCTCGTTCCGACTGTGGGATTTTTAACTCGTTAAACAGCTTCTTAACCGTTTTGGTACACCCTCTGCCAATCGGCTTGAAAATATCACCGCTTTTTCTGCATCTTAATAAGATATCGCAAGATATTATATCATAGCTTATCCGCTGATTTAATAACTTTTTGTTAATTTTATCTTTATCGGATTCATTTTTTGAAAAATCAGTCGATAACGTATATATTTTATTATTATACTTATATGAATTATTTAGTATCGGAGTAATTCCCTCAAAAGATTCAACCGTCACAGCATTGTTGGAATTATTGACGAAAATAAGATTTCCACCGCAAACCTTAACAGTATTAAATTTATGCGGCTCTACTGCTCCGTGTCCGTCTTGAATTATTTTTTCTATCAAATCAATATGCTTCTTTTCGGGAATTATATTTAATTCTTTATTTACTGCATATTTTATAACAGACGGAAGCAGATTTTTATCACATTTTCTCAAGGATTGAATACTCATTCCTTCGTTTGTAACACAGCGTGAATATTCAGATAAAACCGCAGAATCAATAAAAGCTAAATTCTTTGAAATTACACTCGACAATCGGTTTATACTTTCTTCCACCGACGGATTTATCTTAGCTAATGTGGGAAGCACCGACAAGCGAATTTTATTTCTTGAATACTCGTCCGTCAAATTTGAACTGTCTGTTACAAACGGAACGCCATGCTCCTTGCAATACTCTTCGATTTTCGTTCTGGAAGCATTGATTAAAGGGCGAACTATATTTCCTCTAATCGGCGGAATCCCCGTAAGACCTTCCATGCCACAGCCTCTTGTAATATTAAATAGAACAGTTTCTGCGTTATCCGATGCCGTATGAGCCGTTGCGATTACTGTGTCTTCGGAAGTCGCAAGCTCTGCAAAAAAGCTGTAACGCTCTTCTCTGCCGCATTGCTCCAAGCCGATTTTTCTTGCTTTCGCAAGCTCTGCAATATTTACTATTTTCAAAAAAAGCGGCACGTTTAGCTTCTCGCACTGTTCGGCTACAAAACGATAATCTCTCTCGGATTCTTCTCCTCGCAGGCAATGATTAACATGAGCCGCTTTTACAGCTATTCCGAATCTTTCGGAATTTGATACCAAATAATGCAAAAGGCACATTGAATCCGCACCGCCTGACAATGCCACAATCACATTGCTCTTTCCTTCAAACATTTTATGCGAAAATACAGCCTCGTCTACTTATTTAAACATCAATAACCTCCTTGGCGGTAAATCGCTTGAACTCACCTCTCCAATGAAGATCTACCGTACCCATTTCGCCATGACGGTTTTTAGCAATGATACATTCACCGCTGTTTTTATCATCATCTTCCGATTTTTCCTCAGCGTCGTGATAATAATCCTGTCGATAAAGGAAAAGAACAATATCGGCATCCTGCTCGATAGAACCGGAATCTCTCATATCCGAAAGCTGAGGTCTGTGGTCGGCTCTCTGTTCACTGGCACGGGAAAGCTGTGAAAGCGTAATTACAGGAACATTCAGCTCCTTAGCCATAATCTTCAAATTTCTTGTGATTTCGGAAATTTCCTGAACACGGTTATCTATTCTGCGTCCGCTCATCATAAGTTGAAGGTAATCAATGATAACAAGCTGTACATCCTTAAGTCGTCGAAGCTTAGCTTTCATCGCAGGAACGGTTATACTCGGTGTGTCATCGAGGTACAGCTCTGCTCGTGCCAAAACATCTCCTGCTTGAATAAGGCGTGACCATTCGTCTTCTGACATTTTTCCTGTTTTTATCTTTTGGCTTTCAATTAACCCCTCAGTAGACAGAAGTCTGGAGGCAAGCTGTTCCTTTGACATTTCCAAGGAAAAAAACGCAACCTTTTTCTTTTGAGTTACGGCAACACTTCTTGCTATATTCAAGGCGAATGAAGTTTTACCCATACCGGGACGTGCGGCAAGTAGAATCAAGTCGGATTTGTTAAGTCCCGTTATATAATTATCAATGCCTTTTATTCCCGTTGATAACGGCTTCATATCATCGTTATCGGCAGAATTCAAAAGATCCAAGCGGTCATAGGTCTGCTGAATTACCTCGCTGATGTGCTGTAATCCCTGTATATTTTTTCCTTGTCTTATATCAAATATACGCTGTTCGGCAGAGTCAACCAGGGCATCTGCCTCCATTGCACCCTCGCCCGCTTCTTCGATAGTTTTGCGGGAGGCATCTATCAAAGTGCGAACATCATATTTTTCACGGACAAACTGTGCATACACCTCTACATTTTCTGTTGAAAGTGCCGCTTGTCCCAGTTGAACCAGATACGTCTTTCCTGTGGATTCATCAAACGATTTATTTGTCTTTAGTGCTTCAAGCACAGTGATAAAGTCTATAACCTTACCATCTGTAAACAAATCGAGCATTGCTTGATAAATCAGTTTATGCAGTTCGATGTGAAAAAACTCAGCCTTAGGAAGAATTTCGGCAGTCTTTGCCATA
>JBGVDU010000130.1:0-6789 GCA_045119555.1 Acutalibacteraceae bacterium
TCCTTTGCCGCTCGCTCTGGGTGAAGCCCTACGGGCTTCAAGTCGCTCGCTTTCATCTCGGCGACCTTGCGACCGCCTTTGTTATTTTTTATTTTTGTTTTTGCAACGACCTTTTTAAGTTTCGCTCAAGCCTTTTCAAAGGCTTGCAGTTTCCAAAGACAGCGTCTTTGGTCGCTCACCGCAGTGAGCGAAACACCTTTATACTCCACTCAGCGGAGAGGGGCACTGATAAAATTTCGTATTTTCATGCGGTTTGAATGGGGAGAACCTGCTGACAGTGGTTCTCCCCGGAGTATCTGACGGTTATAATCGTCAGATACTTTTTGTTTTTGGTATGTTGTTTACGGGTGGTTTGTTTTTTGTGTTATTCTGTAAATTCATTCGTTTACAGAAAAGTATAATTTATCTCGCACCTATTATTTTCCGTTCTTCTTAATATTTAAAATTTCATCAAAAATAGCTCTTGCAACGTCTTGTTTGCTCATTTGCTCGAGTTCTTTTGCATTGCTTTTCGTAATCATCGTCACGATATTTGTATCCGTGCCAAAGCCTGCACCCTTTGTTTTTAGGTTATTGGCAACTATCATATCGAGATTTTTGCTTTCAAGCTTTTTGCGTGAGTTTTCAACAAGATTTTCTGTTTCCATTGAAAAACCGCAAAGGAACTGACCTTTTTTCCTCTTGCCGAGCTCTGCGAGGATATCGGGGTTTCTCTCGAACTCCACTGTCAAATTGCCGTCGGATTTTTTAATCTTATTATCGGCAACGCTTATCGGCTTATAGTCGGCAACAGCCGCTGCTTTTACTGTTATTGTGCAATTCTCAAATTCATTTGTCACAACGTCATACATTTCCTGTGCCGTACCTACCTTCATAACTTGTACGAACGGCGGCGGGTCTATTTCGGCGTGTGCTGTTACAAGCGTAACCTGTGCACCTCGCAGCATAGCATTTTCTGCAAGAGCATAACCCATTTTGCCCGTTGAATGATTTGTAATAAAGCGAACCGGGTCCAGCGGTTCTTGTGTTGCACCTGCTGTTACAAGCACTCTTTCGCCTATCATATCCTTTTCAAAGGCACATTCTCTGATAATGTATTTTAGCAAAACATCTTCGTCGGGCATTCTGCCGTCACCGTAATCGCCGTTTGCAAGCATTCCGTTATCGGGTACAACAATTTCATAGCCGTAATATGCAAGCTTGCTGATGTTTTCCTGCACTATCGGGTTGTGGAGCATATTGTGGTTCATTGCAGGTGAAATTATTTTCTTGCACGGGCACGCCATAACGGTTGTTGTGAGCATATCATCGGCTATTCCGTTTGCTATTTTTCCTATAACATTCGCACTTGCGGGGGCAAGCATTACAACGCTCGCCTTTTTGGCAAGTGCTACATGCTCAACGCTGTACTGAAAATTCCTGTCGAAAGTATCAATAAGGCACTTATTCCCCGTGAGTGTTTCAAATGTAATCGGGTTAATAAAATTCGTAGCGTTCTGCGTCATCATAACCTGAACATCTGCCCCAAGCTTTTTGCACATTCTCGCAAGGTTGGCAATTTTATATGCGGCAATGCTTCCGCTGACTGCCAATACGACTGTTTTTCCTTTTAGCATATATATTTCCTCCGTATATTAATTTTATAATTCCAATATCGCACCTGTCGATAAATACGAGATTTTGTCTGCCATTTTTTCTTTTAAAACCCCAAAAGCCTTTTGCCCCGTACAATGGCAAGTATAGTAACGTGAATGACTATTGTTCAGCCTGTCGGCAACCGCTTGTACCAAATCGACGCTTTCCGCCTTTTTCGTCACGGGGTTATACAAATGAAAGCCTGCAATAACGTGAGTTAATTCAGAATTCACAATACTTTCCGCTTTATTTTTTATATTGACAATTCCCGAATGAGAACAGCCTGCAAAAAGCACCTTATTTTCACCCTCGGTTATAATAAGATTTTGTTCATGTGAAAAGTCATCTAAACATATCTTACCGTTTATTTCTGTGTACAAGGCATTGTTTGACTTAGAATACAGCTCTTTTGTATCAACATCGGAAAATAGCATTAATTCATCATCTATCAATGTTCTTTTATCCGTCAATACAATTTGTGGATTTGATTTCAACGAGCTGTCTATTCCGACACTGAACTGTATTCCCAGCACCTTTGTAAAATGCTTATCAAAGGCATTTTCACGAATATAAACCTTTGCAGTTTTATTATGCTCCAAAAACAGTTTTAAAGCACCTGCGTGGTCTTTGTGACCATGCGATATTACAACTGTATCTATTTCCGAAATATCAACACCCATTTTCCTTGCATTTTCAAGAAATAACGCATTTGGGCCTAAATCGAACAAAATCTTGTGCCTGCTCGTTTCTATGTACAAACACAAGCCGTGTTTATTGCCGTATTCGGCTGAAACGGACGTATTTTCGACTAAAGTTTTAATAATCATAGCTAAAATCTTTCCCAATATAAAAATTTATAATCCACCGTTTTTGTTTTATCCTAAAATTCAATTCAACGTCGTATCAAAATTCCCTTCATATTCTCGGATTCATTATGGGTTTGATACACAATCTCCTTTTCCTCTTCCGTACAACCAATTAATATTTTAATCTCGGATTCTTTTTTAATTAAATCCACAATACACATAATTGCATCTATTTTTTGACTTGAGTCCGAGCCTACCCACACATCTATACCGCTGCCGTCCATAGATGATGTATTTTTCAAATATCCGTAATCCAGCTTGTATATAAAATCAGGGTATCTCGGATGTGCAGAGCCCTTCGGTCTGTCGATTATTACCTCGGACCCATTTACAAGCTTGTCCAATGTTGTCCAAAACTCGTTGTTAATATTATTAATATCGTTCATCTTACGTCACCTCACTTGTTTAATGCTGAATATACTTATATTTCATCTTCCAATATTTCTTTCTGAATTTTTTTGCTGAAGCTTTTAAAAACGGTGTCATACGCTTGGTCAATCATATTGAAAAGCTCTTCCTCGGGGAAATCGTCTAAATAAATAGTATTCCAATAAGGCTGCTGCACGGGCGGGCAATGATATCCCCTGACTACCTTTCCCGAATACACCGCACGGTAAAATTCTCCCATTTCGGCGGTGCATTTAAGAGTTATTTTTAAGTCCTCCTTTTTGGGATAAATCTGTGCAAATATTCTATTGTTTAATTTATAGCATATCGGTATATCACCGAACGGATAAGCCTCGTACGCATTGTGCTTACTCGAACAGTAATTTTTTATTTTCTCCAACAGCATAATCTCACCTATACAAATTTCATAACATAATTTTGTTAAAATCTATAATTTTTTAACACTGTATTAATTTATATTTTAACAGAAAAACTTGAATAAAGCTATACCATTTGCAGAAAATTATGGTATAATAGCATTTGTACTGTATTGTATCCGATTTTTTCGGAATGATAACAAGGAGAAGATTTTTATGAAAACAATGACAAAAACAAGTCGCTTAGTTATGCTCGGCTTACTCACTGCGGTGCTCATTCTTATGGCTTATACTCCGCTTGGGTATCTGAACATCGGACCGCTGGCTATTACTCTTAATGTAATACCTGTTGCCATTGCCGCCATTGCTGTTGGCCCCGTAGGTGGAATTATCACGGGAGCAATTTTCGGCTTGACGAGCTTTTTGCAATGTATAGGTGTCGGCGGAACAAGCGCTATGGGTGTAATTTTGTTTGAAATCAACCCATTCTTCGCATTTGTACAGAGATTCGTACCAAGAGTTTTGGACGGTCTTATTATCGCATATATTTTTAAATTCCTGCGTAACAAAATAGGCGTGTACGGTGCTTGTGCCGTTACAGGTTTTTCTGCGGCATTTCTGAACACAGTGTTCTTTATGACATCACTCGTTTTGCTTTTTGGCAATACCGATTACGTTAAGGAGCTTATCGCAGGCAGAAACATTATCGTGTTCATCTGTGCGTTTGTTGGAGTGAATGCGATATTTGAAATGATAGCATCAACGCTTGTTACCACTGCTGTGGGAACGGCTCTTCACAAAGCAAAGCTGATATCTGCCCCCAAAAAGAAGGATAAAAACAAAGAAAAGCAAGAAGCTGCGGCTAACGCTTAATTCTTTCGATAAATAATTTGAGAGTTGATAAAACAATGATTTTAGCAGTTGATATAGGAAATTCAAACATAGTAATCGGGTGCTTTGAGGGTGAAAGTATTCTTTTTATTGAAAGACTTTCCACCAATCAGCAGTACACCGCACTCGAATATGTCATATCAATAAAAAACATAATGGAAATAAATAACGTGGAAATCAAGGAAATCGAGGGCTGTATAATATCCTCGGTTGTACCGTCCGTAACGCTTACAGTTAAGGCGGCACTTGAAAGGCTGACCTCTGCCGAGGTTATGACAGTAGGGCCGGGAATAAAGACAGGACTAAAAATTAAGCTTGACAATCCCGCTCAGCTTGGCAGTGACAGAGTAGCCGATGCAGTTGCGGCGATTAACCTATATCCCGTACCACTCATTATTATTGATATGGGTACAGCTACCACTGTATCGGTAATAGACGGCGATAAAAACTACCTTGGCGGTATGATTATTCCTGGACTCAGAGTTTCCCTCGATTCGCTTACAATGAGAACATCTCAGCTTCCGAAAATCGGACTTGAACCACCCAAAAAAGTTATAGGCCCGAACACGGTTGAATGTATGAAAAGCGGAATTATCTACTACTCCGCCGCAGGAATTGACGGTGTTACTCAGAGGATTGAAGAGGAGCTCGGAGAGAAATGCACCGTAGTTTCCACGGGAGGACTTGCAAACAAGATTATCCCCCACTGCAAGAGAGAAATTATCATTGATGAACAGCTTTTGCTCAAAGGTCTTATGATTATTTACAATAAAAATAAGAAATAATTTACACAAATAAATTATACAGTACAATACCCCCCAACGATGATTAGTTGTTTCTTCATCGTTGGGGGGATTTTTTACGGTAACCTCACCTGCAATACTCTGCCCACGCTGTTTCGTCACCGTTAAAGACATTCATATCTATAAAGTGTTCTTCACCGTTGTAACCGTCAAGAATTTCCCTGTCGGTGTACTGCCAAAAGGTCCATTCTCTGTTGTCGCCAAGGCTCGGACTTCTGAATACATCTCTTATCCAGATATCATAATCATCATAGTCATTTTCAAGGTAAAGCCTGTATGACTTCATTGTCGCATAAATTATCGGCTTTTTACCGTAATGAGCTTCGAGCGTACTCAAAAAGTCATTCAATTCTTTCTGCACGCTTTCTTTATCTGGCGGATCTTTGGCTTTATCGCCGTAAAACTCCACATCGGCAACGGGCGGCAAGGCTTCTTCGATTTTGGGAACGGTATTTATAAAATTCTCAGCCTGAGTTTTTCCGCTGCTGTCGTAGCTGAAAAAATGATAAAATCCTATTTTTAAATCTGTCTTCCGGGCATTTTCGATATTGTATTCAAAACGACTGTCAACGTAAGAGCTGCCCTCGGTTGCTTTGATGAATGCAAAATCAATATCCTGTGCAGACAGCACCTGCCAGTCAATTTCTCCTTGGTATTCGGACACATCGACACCACGAATAGGATATTCTTCTTCACTCGGATTATTAAGCATAATCGTGCCGTTTAACACCGTAGCAGCAAAAGTCACCGCAACAATTATCAAAAAGGCACACAAAAAAATTATTAAAATCCGTTTCTTTTTCATTCTTAACCTTACTTAGACTTATCCAGCACGTTTTTAATTTTTTCCATACGCTGGTCAAGCAACGCACTTTGCTCTGCACAGTCCTTTAATTCGTCAGCCAACAAATCCAAAACATCTTCTTTTAAATCCTGCTTATAACGCAGTCTGTGCTCCAAGCTTGCCCAAAAGTCCATGGCGATTGTTCTTAACTGAACCTCAACCTTAACCATTCGCTTTTCATACTTTAGGAAAATCGGAACATCTACTATCAAATGTAAGCTTCTGTAACCGTTTGGCTTCGGACTTGCTATATAGTCCTTAATCCTAAGCAATCTTATATCGTCCTGTTTAAGCAGACAATCCGCCAAAAGATAAATATCATTGATAAACGGGCAAATTACACGCACACCCGCAACATCATATAAATTCTCCTCTATTGACGCCGCACTCAACGGTAAATTGTTTCTTTTCAGCTTATCAAAAATACTTTCGGGGGATTTAAGCCTTGTTTTAATCGTTTCAATAGGATTATACTCCCTCTTCATCGCAAACTGGCGATTGAGAACCTTAAATTTCGTTTCAACCTCCAAAATCGCACAGTCGTAATACATCATAACACGTTTAAAATCATCAACCGTTGACATCATTTTTTGAGCAACAATGCCCATCGAATCGACATTTGCCAAACTGCTTGTCAGGTCTGTTGAAACCTTGTTAATATCATCATTCATAGTACCTTGCTCCATTTTTAAATTATCCCTGTGTATTTATGAATTTCACGGACAAAACAACCACACCGATTATCGTTAAAATACAGCCTGTGGCACGGTTGAGTGTCTTTGTACTTGCCTTATTTGCAAATTTCGCACCTACTCTTGCCCAAATAAGCGTGAATACCACGCACAAAATCAAACATGATAAATCAGGCATACTGCTGAATGCAAAATGACTTAAAGCACCCGTCAGAGCGGTAAAAGTCATAATAAAAACGCTTGTACCGACAGCACATTTAAGCTCATATCCCAAAACGGTAGTCAAAACAAGCA
>JBGVDU010000131.1:0-4347 GCA_045119555.1 Acutalibacteraceae bacterium
TAATAGGCATTGCAACCTTCCCGATAGTACCGCTCAGCTATTGTGCAATAATTTGTATGCTTCTTATGTATTTTACGAAATTTATCAAGAACAAGGATAATGTCAGCAAGGTTACTTCACTTTCAACCATTATTCTTTTGATAGCACTGGTGCTTTTCCTAAATCTTTCAAACGGCTTTGACACCGAGCTTTTCGCAGAACAGCTTTTAGAGGGAAATCTCGGAATATTCAATGTTATGGATAAGATATTCTTCCAGGTCCCTTTCCTTTCCAAGGCTGTTGCAGGTGATATTCTTTCTCTTTTGATTTATCTTTTAATCAATGCCGCAAGCATAGCTGTTGTTCTCGCACTTTCCCCGAAGCTTTATTTCAATGCAGTACTTTCCTTGAACGGCGGTCAGGGTAAATCAAACAAGAACACTGTCCCCGCTTACGATAAGATGATTAAATCATCCTCCCATCTTGTTACCTACCTTAAAAAGGAGCTCCGTATTCTTTTCAGAACACCTGCATATCTTACAAACTGTGTAGGTATAAACTTAATCTGGCCTATATTTATCTATCTTTTTATAATTCTTCAAAAGCAAAACAACTTCCTCGGAAGTTATCTCGACAAGCTTAATGCAGGAGATTCCTCGGCAGTACTGAATCTCAGCTTGATTGTCTTTGCTATTTCGGTAATTCTTACGGCACTCAACTGTATCGCTTCAAGTGCCATTACCCGTGAGGGCAAGCATTTTGAGGTTATGAGATATATGCCGGTTGACCTTATGACACAGATTAACAGCAAGGCACTCGTCAGCATTATCATCAGCGGTGCAGGCTTGATTGTTTACATAATCACAGCATTTATCATTTTCGGTATTGATGTAAAATTGATAATTTACAGTGTATTGCTCAGCATACTTTCTGTGGTATTTACAACATATCTCGGAATTTATCTCGACACAATGAACCCCAAGCTTGTTTGGGAGGACGAGGTAAACGCTCTTCGTGGCAATTATCACGTATTCTTCAATATGGCGATTGCACTTCTTATTACAGCCGCTCTTTGCGTTGTTATGCGTTTGCTTTACAGCATGAACTTCCTGCCTGTTGCCTTCCTGCAGTCCTTGATACTTCTTGTATCTGCCTGCTTATCGGTCGGATTCTACGCACTTTGCAAGAATAAGGGCATTAAAAATCTTTTAAAGATAGAAATGTAATAATTTTTAAAGAAGCTTTAAAACGTGAAAAAATCTAAATGTATAGCAATCAGCGGACTTTTGGGTGCTGTAATCGGTTTAATACTTTTCATCACCTTTTCCGTTCTTTACAGAGATTTATGGAATGCACTTAACGGAATTAATATTGCTATATTATACAGCACAATATTAATTCCGACACTTATTGGGTTAATATCAGGTACACGCGGTAAAATCCGTGCAAGTATTTCGGCAACTGTTGTTATCGGAATAGTGTGCTTTATTATCGGTTTTTTAATATTTGGCAGTTGGTATATTTAGTACATAGCTTGCATTAGAGATAATCACAACTTTATTTTATAAAAATATCATTCTTTATTAATTTATTTGTAATTTTTTTATATCATACTCAATGTTGAATTGTCACATTGAGTATGATATACTTATTTTATACAGAAATTTATCCCTGTTTGGAGGTGTACATATATGAAAAATCGCAAGCATATTGCAATTTTACTCGCACTTGCCCTTGCCTTGACGGGCGGTGTCGGTTGTGATTTAGCAAAAGAGGATGTAACATCGGAGCAAACAAACAGCGTTACTTCAGACAAAAACATCAGCTCTGCAAGCAGTGAGCAGAAAACAGAATCCAAAAACGAAATCAATACCGAGAAAGACACAAGCTCCGAGCAGACAGACACGGAAAGTGAAAACAACTCGGAAATACAGGTTGAAAGTATTTCCCTTGATATCACTACTCTTGAAATGACGATAGGCGAAACGAAAACACCTATTGTAACCATGGAACCGAGTGACGCTGAGGACAAAAGTGAAATATGGACAAGCTCAGATGAGGCAATCGCCATAGTTGATGACAACGGAAGCATAACTGCAATATCCGTAGGAAGCTGTACCGTCACCGTTCAATCTGCCGTCAATCCGTCCGTGAGTGCAGATGTTCACGTTACTGTGAAAAAAAGCGGCTCTGAATCTTCTGTATCCTCCAACACAAGCTCAAAATCAGAATCGAAAAGCAATACATCGTCAAAAAATGAAGATAAAGAAGTACAGGTAACGGGAATTTCTTTAAGCTTCACCGAAAAGACTCTGACTGTCGGAGAAAGCGTAATGCCTTTAGTCACGATGGAACCGAGTAATGCCGACGATAAAAGTGAGCTTTGGACAAGCTCAAACGACAGCGTTGCATCAGTGGATAAATACGGCAATATCACAGCTAATTCCGAGGGAAGCTGTATAATTACGGTGGCATCTGCCTGCAATCCCTCTGTCGGTGCAAATATACATATCACTGTGGCGGCAGTAGAAAGAGAAATTACTCCAACCAATCCCGAGCAATCTACGGAAGAGGTTTATATAAACGGTATTCTTATTGTAAACAAAACATACTCCCTTCCGTCGGACTATAATCCCGGTGGACTAACCTCGGAATGCAGTCAACATTTTGAGCTTCTGCGACAGGCGGCGGCCGAGGACGGAATTAACATTTACATTTCTTCGGGATTCCGCTCCTATGAACTGCAAAAAAGCCTTTACAACAGCTATGTTGACGAATACGGACAGGCATATACAGATACTTTTTCGGCTCGCCCAGGCCATTCCGAGCATCAAACGGGATTGGCGATTGACTGCAATACGGTAAATGACAGCTTTATCGGCACACCTGAGGCAATATGGCTTGCAGAGCACTGCCACGAATACGGATTTATTATCCGCTATCCGCAGGGAAAGGAAAGTATCACAGGCTACAAATACGAGCCGTGGCACATT
This sequence comes from Acutalibacteraceae bacterium, assembly GCA_045119555.1. Taxonomy (GTDB): domain Bacteria; phylum Bacillota; class Clostridia; order Oscillospirales; family Acutalibacteraceae; genus RUG592. Next base: position 2,973 of record JBGVDU010000131.1, read on the forward strand.
CGTTATGTCGGTGTGGATAACGCATGGGCAATATACGAAAGCGGATTGACACTTGAAGAGTATTTCGGAATTCCTTCCGTCTATAACTATTAAAATGAATCCCCGTCTGCAAAACAGCTTGCAGGCGGGGATTTTCTGTTTGAAATATTGTAACACTTTTAAATCTCACTCCATATAATGGTATCAACGATACACGAATGGAGGCTAAATAATGTCAGATAATCCGATAAATATGAACAACTCATCAGACGCCCAACAACCAAATAATTGCTGTAACGAATCGGTATGTATTGACGCATTGAGAGTGTACGACTCATGTGCCGACAAAGACTGCTTGGAGAATCTTGCTGTATTTTTCCAGCCGCAGACTCAGCAAAAAATTGACAACGCTTGCAACATTCGCCTCAGAGATGTAGACGTTATAACGGTCTACATAAACTTAGAGCCTGTGCCCTTCCACAGAGGTTTTTACACCGTTGAAATGACGTTCTTCTTTGAGGTTGTACTCGATGTATTCTCAACGCCTGCTTCATGCCCCGACACCGTTTGCGGTCTTAGTGTATTCAGCAAAAAGGTTGTGCTTTACGGCAGTGAGGGCAACGTAAAAATTTACTCCTCCGATTCCGACAGCGATTGCGGCGGCTCATACTCCACACCTGCAAAAAATCTCCCAAAAGCAAGCGTACAGGTAGCAACACCTATTGCACTTGCGGCAGAGCTTAGAGAATGTCCGCCTCTTTGCATGCCGTGCTGTCGTATTCCCGAACACATTTGTCAGAGATTCGGCGGTACCTTTGCTACGAGCGACAGAGGTAAAGCCGTTTATGTAACAATCGGTTTGTTCACAATCGTTCAAATCGAAAGAAATGTACAAATGCTTATCCCTGCTTACGATTTCTGTATCCCTGAAAAGGAATGTGTCGCATCATCCGACAACCCGTGCGAAATGTTCAGCAGAATAGACTTCCCGACAGACGAATTCTTCCCTCCAAAGGTAACAGACCTGGGCGATGATTCATCACCCTGCTGTGGCAGATAAGGTATACTATTTCCCAAACTAAAAATCCCACCCTTTAAGAGTGGGATTTTTCTATTTTCAGCTCTTTGATATATTTATACATCAAGAATATTCCCAAAGCAAAAGAGAATAAACCCAATATTATAAATGAAAGCCATAAAATATTCCAATATGGAGCCGATGTATCAAACATCATCATTAACAAATTATTCCAAAAGGGTAAACCAACTGCTATAGCGAACAAGTCAAATAAGACATATCCACCGCCGAAGATATATATCCAACGCCACCAATAATTGTTATGGAGATTTTTAAAAAAATTGATTACACCTATGAGGCACAATATCGCCATTGAAC
>JBGVDU010000132.1:0-2944 GCA_045119555.1 Acutalibacteraceae bacterium
GAGAAGTATATTTTAAAATAAGATAGAATAATAGAAATGGATGCAGCAGTTGTTATTGCTGCATCTGTTTTTTTAATTGGAAAAATTTTGAAAAACATTGATTAAAGGTATTGACATATCAAGAAAAGCATGATAAACTAATAACAGTTACTAATTTAGTGTTGATTCTGCTAAGAAATGAATCGACAAATTAGTAAAAAATGTCGAAATAAACCTAAATAAGTAAAAGGAGTTGTTTTATATGAAAAAATTTATTTGTACAATTTGCGGTTATGTTCACGAGGGAGATACACCACCCGAGGTATGTCCAAAGTGTAAAAAGGGTGCAGATGCTTTTCAGGAGCTTTCTGTTTCTGCAAGCAAATATGCAGGCACAAAGACAGAGAAAAATCTCTGGGAGGCTTTTTCGGGTGAGTCGCAGGCAAGAAATAAATATACCTACTTTGCTTCTGTTGCAAAAAAAGCAGGCTACGAGCAAATAGCAGAGCTTTTCCTTAAAACTGCCGAAAATGAGAAGGAGCATGCAAAGCTTTGGTTTAAGGCACTCGGCGGCATCGGCACAACGGAAGAAAATCTTCTTCATGCCGCAGAAGGAGAAAATGCAGAGTGGACTGATATGTATGAGCGTATGGCTCAGGATGCGGAGGAAGAAGGCTTTAATGAGCTTGCCGCACAGTTCAGAGCAGTTGGTGCTATTGAAAAGGCACACGAGGAGCGTTACCGTGCATTGCTCAACAATGTTGAAACAAAGCAGGTATTTGAGAAGAGCGGAGTTCAGGTTTGGGAATGCCGTAACTGCGGTCATATTGTAGTAGGCACAAAGGCTCCCGAGGTTTGCCCGGTGTGCAATCATCCACAGAGCTTCTTTGAGGTAAGAAAAGAAAATTATTGATTATCTGATAATAAGCTTTTGACAAAATAAATCTAAAAATAACCTCCAAAAGCAACACTCCCCATAAGTCCTGCAATTTAGCGGTACTTATGGGGAGATTTATTGATGCTTAATAATTAGAAATTGATATAAAATTGCGAAAAAACAAAAATCAGTATATGCTAAGAGTTTAACGCAAAGTTCAGTTTTTAGTTGTAAAATAATTCTTATCGCATTGAAATGTGAAAAAATATGTAGCATTTTGAATAAATATTCTTTAACATGTTGCATTTCCGCATATTAACGGATATAATTAGATTAAGTAAAAACACTGTTAAATTCAAGACCGATAAGGATTTGAGCGGGAAACCCTGCACAGCGATGAATTGTTCGCAGTTTAATCGGAACATTGCTACGCATAGTGGAGTAAATCGTCCAATATATTCGGCAGATGAAGAACATCAAGTTCCATTTCATTGAAAAGTTGGATATATCCGCTCGCCTTATTTCTGTCCAGAAATACATCGGAGATACTGCAAACAACCTGATTATCGGTGTCCTCATACGCTAAAATGCCGTAAGAGGTGTAGGAGCCAAGCTCCGGGGTGGAGAAGGTTTCTTCTATGATTTCGTAAGTTATCATCAACTGTTCCTCCGGTATATTTCATGTTGATTAAATCAGTCACGTTGATGATTTATTATAGCACGTTTCAATGTACGGCAGATATAACCGTTGAATTTGGCTAATTTTTCGATGAATTTGACATGGTATTTACTTGTGAAAGTTTTTAATATTTATTTAAAGGGAAATTTATATGTATATTGCGATTTGTGGGGAAAATACTCCCGAAGATTATTATCTTGAAGAATTACTTAACAGATATTTTAAGTTTAAATCTCAAACCTTTGAATTATTTATCTTTAAAAATGCAAAAAGCTTGGTTGATGAGATAGAGGACGGCTTATATTTTGATTTGGTTTTCCTTGATGTCTACATCGAAGGTGTGCTTGGTATAGATGTTGCAAGAAAGCTTCGTGAAATCGGCTTTGAAAATGGAATTGCTTTTTTGGCATCCACAGCGGATTTTGCCGTAGCGGGATACGATGTAAGAGCAGTCGGATATTTGCTCAGACCCTTTGGTTATGATAAGGTGAAATCGGTTATGGATAGGCTTGCGGATAAATGCTATTTCAGTATGTATCAAATTAAGCAACGAAAAAGCACGTTTAGAATTTCCTATGATGACATCACCTTTGTGGAAAGCAATAATTCCAAATGTACTCTGCACACATCAAGCGGTTCTGAATATATAATTTACAAGCACCTCAGTGAGATAGAAGCAGAGCTTTCGGATATGCGTTTTCTCAGGTGTCATCGCAGTTATCTTGTCAATATGAATTATATTTCTCAAGTTGACAAGCAGTTCCTTTTGAGGGGCGGAGAGGTTGTTTTGATTCGTCAAAAGAGTCTTAAAGAAATGAGAGAACGATATTTGGAATACACCGAAAAAACAACAAACAAACCAAAAAGAACAACCATAGATAAATGAAATTTTTATCTATGGTTGGTTTTTGATTTTATATGCTGTAATCCGAAATATCGGATAAATCATACGGAGTGTTCTGGTAAACGTAGTAGTTAAGCCAGTTGATAAACAACAAATTGGCGTAGCTTTTCCAACGCATTATCGGTGTTTTCTCCGTGTTGTTTTCGGGGAAATAGTTGCTTGGAATCTTGGGGTCAATGCCCTTTTCCAAATCTCTGAAAAACTCCTTGGCAAGCGTATCTCTGTCGTATTCGGGGTGTCCGAGAATAAAGAACTGTCTGCCGCTTTTGTTGGCTATAATGGAAACTCCCGCTTCGTTCGACATTGAGAGTATCTCAAGCTCCTCATGCTTTTGAACATCAATAGTGCGAACGCCCGTGTTGCGTGAGTGGGGGAGATAGAATTTATCGTCAATGCCCCTCATAAGCGGATGTGTGGAGTTTAGAACCCTGTGGGAAAATATACCCGAAAGCTTTTCGTCAAAGGCAAATTTAGGTATTCCGTAATGGTAATAAAGCCCTGCCTG
>JBGVDU010000133.1:0-9619 GCA_045119555.1 Acutalibacteraceae bacterium
ATCATCATCTGTGACTCAAGCTGCTTTACAGTCTCAAGAGCAACACCAACGAGGATGATGATTGATGTTCCGCCGAGCGACATAGTGCTCATTCCGGAAATCTTACCGAAAATAAGCGGTAAGAGAGCGATTACTGCCAAGAAGAGAGCTCCGATGAGTGTTACTCTCGACAAAATCTTAGCAATAAAGTCAGATGTCGGTCTGCCCGGACGAATACCGGGGATTGTACCGTTATTCTGACGAAGGTTGTTAGACATTTCTACCGGGTTATACTGAATTGCTGTGTAGAAATAAGCAAACATAATAATTAAGAAGAAATAAATAATCATGTAGCCAACGCTTGCTGAACTGAAGAAGTTAAAGAAACTCTGCCAGAAAGTACTCGGATCCTTAACGAAGAAAGCGATGGTACTTGGAATAGAGAGAATTGAGCTTGCGAAGATTACAGGCAATACACCGCCCATACCAACCTTAATAGGAAGGTGAGTGGACTGACCGCCGTACATCTTTCTGCCGACAACTCTCTTTGCGTATTGAATCGGAATTCTTCTTTCTGCATCATTCATAAATGTGATGATCCAAATTGTGAAGAGGAAAATCAATACGAACAACGGAACGAAGAAGAAGTAGCTTGTCGTACCCTGCAAAGCCATCTGCCAATAAGCAACAAGCTCTGTAACGAGTGAAGACAATCTTGAAATAATGCCGGCAAAGAGGAGAATGGAAATACCATTTCCGATACCCTTCTGGTTGATCTGCTCACCGAGCCACATCATTACAGCAGTACCTGCTGTGAAAGAAAGGATTATTACAGCACCCGAGAAGAAGCCCTTGAAACCATTTTCCCACTCGGGAACAATGATTGAGGATCTTCTGAGGAATATGTAATAAGCTGCACCCTGGATAAGACCAAGACCAACTGTTACATATCTTGTAATTGCCGCAATCTTCTTACGTCCTTCATGTCCCTGCTTAGCCAATCTCTCCAAAGGAGGGATAGCTACGCAGAGAAGCTGCATAATAATTGAACTGTTGATATAAGGTGTAACACCCATAGCAAACAATGTTGCGTTAGCAAACGCACCACCGGACAACATGTTCTGATATGTCAAGAAGTTGTTTGTACCGGTGTACTGATCCATAAGAGTTTTTAACGATGTTGGATCAAGAAACGGAACAGGAAGAACCGAACCGAATCTAAATACTATTATAACAAACAGAGTAAAGAGAATTTTCTTCCTTAAATCAGGAATTCTCCAGGCATTTTGTATTGTTTTAAACAATTATACCACCTCTGCCTTTCCGCCGACTGCCTCGATTTTTTCCTTAGCAGACTCAGAAAAAGCAGTTGCTTTAACAGTCAAGCTCTTTGTTAATGTGCCGTTGGATAAAATCTTAACGCCATCAAAAGAGTTCTTAATGATGCCGGCCTTTACAAGAGCCTCTACATCTACTGTTGCGCCATTCTCGAATTTCTTTTCAAGTGTTCCTACGTTTACAGCCACGATATCCTTTGCAAAGATATTGTTAAAGCCTCTCTTAGGAATACGTCTTTGCAACGGCATCTGACCGCCTTCAAAGCCAGGACGCATGCCGTGTCCAGCTCTTGCCTTCTGACCTTTGTGACCCTTGCCGGCTGTTTTACCCCAACCTGAGCCATGGCCTCTACCGATACGCTTAGCATCCTTCTTAGAGCCTGCAACCGGTGAAAGTTCGTGCAACTTCATAATTCGCACCTCCTTGCTTATGCTTCGGTAACCTCGATAAGGTGATTGATTTTTGTGATCTTGCCCTTTGTCTGTGCATTATCGGGCTGTGTTGTTGTATCGCCGATCTTACGCAAACCCAAAGACTGAGCGGTTGCAATCTGGTCTTTCTTAACGCCGATAAGACTCTTAACAAGCTTAATGTTGTACTGTGCCATATTGCTGACCCCCTATTAATATAAATCTTTTACAGAGATGCCACGGATAGCAGCAACCTCTTCTGCTGAACGAAGTGCACCAAGTCCCTGAAGTGTTGCACGAACAACATTACAAGGATTGTTGGAACGGAGAGCCTTTGTTCTGATGTCCTTAATGCCAACTGCCTCAACAACTGCACGAACAGGACCACCGGCAATAACGCCTGTACCGGGTGCAGCAGGCTTCATGAGAACTCTGCCTGCACCGAACTCACCGATTACTTCGTGAGGAATTGTTGTGCCCTTCAAAGAAACCTTGATAAGGTTCTTCTTAGCATCTTCGATGCCCTTACGGATAGCGTCCGGAACTTCGCCTGCTTTGCCGATACCAAAGCCACCTGTACCGTTACCGTCGCCAACTACTACCAAAGCGGCAAACTTAAAAATACGACCGCCCTTAACTGTCTTGGAAACACGGTTGATAGCAACAACGTGCTCCTTCAATTCTACTGCTGATGCGTCAATTCTTGCCAAAGTCTTTTCCTCCTTACTTAGAACTTGAGGCCGCCCTCACGAGCGCCTTCGGCCAGTTCCTTGACACGGCCGTGATATACATAACCGCCTCTGTCGAATACAACATCGGTGATTCCCTTTTCGGCAGCTCTCTGTGCTACAAGCTTACCTACGAGCTTAGCTGCCTCTTTGTTTCCGCCATATACTGTGATCTCTTTATCAAGTGTAGAAGCTGATGCAAGAGTAACACCGTTAACATCATCAATAATCTGAGCATAGATGTTTGATGTGGAGCGGAAAACGTTCAAGCGAGGACGCTCTGCAGTACCGCTGATCTTACCGCGAACTCTCTTATGGCGCTTTAATCTTGCCTTATTTGTATCAGGCTTATTAACCATTGTTATTCACTCCTTAATTATTTACCCTTACCTGCTTTACCCTCTTTACGACGGATAACCTCATCAACGTACTTAATACCTTTGCCCTTATATGGCTCCGGAGGACGCTTTTCTCTAACTTCGGCAGCAAACTGACCAACCTTTTGCTTATCAATGCCGGTGATGATGATCTTGTTCGGGTTAGGAACTTCAATCTTAATATCATCTGTATCAGATACGATAACCTGATGTGAGTAGCCAAGGTTCATAACGCAATCCTTACCCTGCTTCTGAACACGGTAACCAACGCCGTTAACCTCGAGCTCCTTTGAGTAACCCTTTGTAACACCCTCAACCATGTTAGCGATGAGTGAACGGGTCAAACCGTGAAGTGATCTGTTAAGCTTGTCGTCATCAGGACGAGTAACTGTAACTACGTTATCATTAACCTCAACTGTCATATTCTTATGAACGTTCTGAGTTAATGTACCCTTAGGACCCTTTACGGTAACAACACTGTCGTTAACTGTAACTGTAACGCCAGCGGGAATATTTATGGGTTTTCTTCCAATTCGAGACATTTTCGAACCTCCTTACCAAATGAATGCAAGAACTTCGCCGCCTACGTTCTCTTTACGAGCCTGACGATCTGTCATAACGCCCTTAGAAGTAGATACGATAGCGATACCAAGACCCTTCATTACCTTCGGCATATCTTCAACATTGCTGTAAATACGCAGGCCCGGCTTAGAAACTCTCTTAAGACCTGTGATTACAGGTGTTTTTCCCGGACCGTACTTAAGTACAACCGTGATAACACCCTGCTTGCCGTCCTCGGCAACTGTGAAACTCTTAATGTAACCTTCATCAACAAGAATCTGGCAAATAGACTTCTTCATGTTGGAAGCAGGAATTTCAACAGTATCATGCTTAGCAGAACTTGCGTTACGAATTCTTGTCAACAAGTCTGCGATTGTATCTGTAATCTGCATACTATTTCCTCCTTCTTAATTACCAGCTTGCCTTCTTAACTCCGGGGATCTCGCCCTTATAAGCGAGCTCTCTGAAGCAAATACGGCAAATACCAAACTTGCGGAGGTATGCGTGTGGTCTTCCGCAGATCTTGCATCTTGTGTACTCTCTTGTTGAAAACTTTTGAGTTCTCTTCTGCTTAACCTTCATTGCTGTCTTAGCCACAATAAAACCCTCCTTACTTAGCGAACGGAGCGCCCATAAGTGTCAAAAGCTCACGAGCCTCTTCGTCTGTTGTTGCAGTAGTAACAAAGCAAATGTCCATACCGCGAACCTTGTCGATCTTATCGAACTCGATCTCAGGGAAAATAAGCTGTTCCTTAAGACCCATGTTATAGTTACCACGACCATCGAAAGAGTTAGGATTGATACCTCTGAAGTCTCTTACTCTCGGAAGAGCTACATTGAAGAGTCTGTCCATAAACTCATACATTCTCTCGCCTCTGAGTGTAACCTTAACACCGATGTTCATACCCTCACGAAGCTTAAAGTTAGCAACTGACTTTCTTGCACGGCAAATGTAAGGCTTCTGACCTGTAATTGCTGCAAGGTCTGTGCAGATAGCATCAATAACCTTTGAGTTATCTCTTGCTTCGCCTGCACCTACGTTGATAACGATCTTCTCAAGCTTCGGAATCTGCATAACACTCTTATATGAATACTTATTCATAAGTGCCGGGGCAACATCTGCCTTGTAAAACTCACGTAATCTAGCCATTGTTTAACCCCTCCTTAAAGTGTTTCTTTGCATTTTACGCAAATGCGTTCCTTCTTGCCGTCCGCAAGAATCTTGTGACCTACTCTTGTCTGCTTGCCGCAACGTGGGCAAACAACCTGAACTTTGCAAGCATAGATAGCTGATTCAGCCTTAACAATGCCGCCCTGCTCGCCCATCTTTCTGGGCTTTACATGCTTGGAAACCATGTTGCACTTCTCGACAATTACCTTGCCCTCCTTAGGAGAAACAGCAAGAACCTTGCCTTCCTTACCACGGTCTCTGCCGCTGATAATCTTTACGGTGTCACCCGTTTTTACATGAACCTTATTATTCATCAGTGAGCACCTCCATTAAAGTACTTCCGGAGCAAGGGAGAGAATCTTAAGATAATCCTTATCACGAAGCTCTCTTGCAACAGGTCCGAAAATACGTGTACCCTTTGGGTTCTTATCTTCTTTAATAATAACGGCTGCATTCTCGTCGAAACGAATGTATGTGCCGTCCTCACGACGAACGCCCTTCTTAGAACGTACGATAACTGCTTTAACTACGTCGCCCTTCTTGACAATTCCGCCGGGAGCTGCCTTCTTTACGGAAGCAACTACAACGTCGCCAATGTTGGCGTACCTTCTTCTGGTACCACCGAGAACACGAATGCACATAAGCTCCTTTGCACCAGTGTTATCGGCAACCTTGAGGTATGTCTGCTGTTGTATCACAGTGAGTTCCTCCTTTTATATATGCCAATATTACTTTGCTTTCTCAATAATCGTGTCGAGTCTCCATCTCTTGTCCTTGGAAAGAGGACGAGTCTCCATAATTTTTACACGATCGCCGATACCGGCCTCGTTGTTCTCATCATGAGCCTTGAACTTAATAGTTCTCTTCACGATCTTGTTGTAAAGCGGGTGCTTTACGCTGTCCTCGACAGCAACGACAATAGTCTTGTCCATCTTATCGCTGACAACCTTGCCGACTACTGTTTTTCTCAAGTTTCTTTCACTCACGGTTAAATCCTCCTTCCATTACGCATTCTTGCTGCTGAGTTCCTGCTCACGCATAACAGTAAGTACACGAGCAATGTCCTTCTTAACAGCACTGATACGCATTGGATTATCGAGCTGATTTATAGCGAGCTGAAAACGAAGGTTAAATAACTCCTCTTTAAGAGCCTTGAGCTTAGCCTGAAGCTCTTCTGTTGTCAATTCTCTGATTTCTGAAGCTTTCATTACTGCTCAACCTCCGTTTCTTCCTTCTTAACAAACTTGCACTTAATTGGGAGCTTAGCAGCTGCCAATCTAAATGCTTCTCTTGCTGTCTCCTCAGGTACACCTGCAAGCTCGAACATAACTCTGCCCGGCTTAACTACTGCTACCCAATACTCAGGAGAACCTTTACCGGAACCCATTCGTGTTTCAGCAGGCTTTGCTGTGATAGGCTTATCCGGGAAAATTTTAATCCAAACCTTACCGAATCTCTTGCAGTAACGTGTCATAGCGATACGGGCTGCCTCGATTTGGTTAGATGTAATCCATGCCGGCTCAAGAGCCTGCAAACCAAACTGACCGTAAGTCACCTTATTGCCTCTGAGAGCCTTGCCCTTCATGCGGCCTCTGTGAACTCTGCGGTACTTAACGCGCTTAGGTAATAACATTATTTACCGCTCCCTTCTTTGCGTGACTTGCGATTGTCGTTGAGAACCTCGCCCTTGTAAAGCCAAACCTTTACGCCGATACGGCCGTAAGTTGTAGCTGCCTCAGCAAAGCCGTAGTCGATATCGGCTCTGATTGTCTGAAGCGGGATTGTTCCCTCGTGATACTGCTCGGATCTTGCGATTTCAGCACCGCCGAGACGACCTGAGCACTGTGTCTTAATACCCTTTGCACCGAACTTCATTGTTCTGCCGATTGCCTGCTTCATAGCACGACGGAAGGAAATTCTCTTCTCGAGCTGCTGAGCAATGCTCTCTGCAACGAGCTGTGCATTAAGGTCAGGATGCTTAACCTCTACAATGTCAATAGCAACTGTCTTGCCAAGCATCTTCTCGCACTGAAGACGGAGCTTCTCAATCTCTGCACCGCCCTTGCCGATAACCATACCCGGCTTAGCACAGTGAATGTGAATTCTTACTCTCTGCTTAGTACGCTCAATTTCTATTTTAGCCACGCCGGCTGAATAAAGCTGCTTTTTGAGAGTTTTACGGAGGTTGTAATCCTCAACAAGAGTATCTCCGAAATCCTTATCATTAGCATACCAACGTGAATCCCAGTCCTTTATAACGCCAACACGCAAACCGTGCGGATGTACTTTCTGGCCCATTACTCTAACCTCCCTCTCTTATTCTTTTTCCTTGAGTACAAGGGTAATGTGCGATGTCTTCTTATCAATTCTGTAAGCACGACCCTGAGCTCTCGGACGAATACGCTTAAGAGTCGGTCCCTGGCTTACATGGCACTCAGCCACATAAAGCTTAGAAACATCCATATTGTGGTTATTCTCAGCATTTGCAATAGCTGACTTCAAAAGCTTCTGCAAATCCTCACAAGCTGCCTTGGGAGTATGCTTGAGGATAGCCATTGCAAGATCTACCGGCTTGTTTCTGATCAAATCAAGAACTATCGAAACCTTACGCGGAGAAATGCGAACATAATTCAAATAAGCCTTAGCTTCCATTTGTATAACTCCTTTCGGCATTATTTCTTAGTAGTTTTGGAACCTGCATGTCCCTTAAATGTTCTTGTCGGTGCAAACTCGCCGAGCTTGTGACCAACCATGTCCTCTGTTACATAAACAGGAACGTGCTTGCGGCCGTCATGTACCGCAAATGTATGACCAACGAAATCAGGGAAGATTGTTGAGCTTCTGCTCCATGTCTTAAGAATCTTCTTCTCGCCGGTCTCATTCATCTCTTGGACCCTCTTAAGAAGTACAGGCTGTACAAAAGGACCCTTTTTAATACTTCTGCCCATTTTTATAAGCTCCTTTCTGTATGCCTATTATTTACCGTTTCTACGCTTAACGATAAGCTTGTCTGAACGGTTGTGGTTCTTTCTGGTCTTGTAACCGAGAGCCGGCTTACCCCAAGGAGTAACAGGACCCGGACGACCGATTGGGCTCTTACCTTCACCACCACCGTGCGGGTGATCGTTCGGGTTCATTACAGAACCTCTTACTGTCGGTCTCCAACCCATGTTTCTCTTACGACCGGCCTTACCGATCTTTACGTTCTCATGGTCTGTGTTACCAACCTGACCGATAGTAGCCATACAAGTTGCAGGAACGTTTCTGAGCTCACCTGAAGGAAGTCTGAGCAATGCCATGCCGTTCTCCTTAGCCATGAGCTGAGCCATGATACCTGCGGAACGAGCGAGCTGAGCACCTCTGCCCGGATAAAGCTCAATGTTATGAATAAATGTACCTGTCGGGATGTTTGTAAGCGGCAAAGCGTTACCAACCTTGATATCAGCGTTGGCACCGGATACTACTGTATCGCCAACCTTAAGTCCCTGAGGTGCAATAATATATGCCTTCTCACCGTCTGTGTACTCGATGAGAGCGATGAATGCGGAACGGTTAGGATCATATTCCAATGTCTTAACTGTTGCCGGAACGTCAAACTTCTGACGCTTAAAATCTATTACACGATACTTTCTACGGTTTCCGCCGCCTCTGTGACGAACAGTGATTCTACCGTAGCTGTTACGACCGGAATTCTTCTTGAGTGGCTCAAGCAAGCTCTTCTCCGGAGCAACCTTAGAGAGTATTGAGTAATCTGTAACCGACATGTTACGACGTGCGTTTGTCGTCGGCTTATATACTTTAATTGCCATGTCTTTTCACACTCCTCATGATGGCTTTGCGGGGCAATGGCCTACCCCATACATTCAACCTGTCGAATTTTAGGTGGCAGGCTTACATCATGCCTTCAAAAAATTCAATGTCCTTGCTGTCCTGAGTCAGTGTTACATAAGCCTTTTTCCAAGCTCTTGTGTAACCCTGGCTTCTGCCCTGACGGCGAAGTCTGCCTCTTACGTTAATTGTATTAACCTTAGCAACCTTAACGCCGAAAAGCTCTTCAACAGCCTTAGCGATTTCAATCTTACCGGCTTTTTTAGCAACTTCGAAAGTGTACTTCTTCTCGGTAGCACCCATCATGCTCTTCTCAGTGATGATTGGGCGAATAACAATATCCTGTGCAGCCATTATGCGTACACCTCCTCGATCTTAGCTACGGCACTCTTTACGATAATGAGCTTGTCAGCGTTGAGCATATCGTAAACATTGAGCTCGTTAACCTGTGCTGTCTTAACTCCCGGAATGTTGTTTGCAGATGCGATAACCTTCTTGTCAACCTCCGGAAGAACGATGAGAGCCTTCTTCTCAGAACCAATTGCGGAAAGCATCTTAACGATTGTCTTTGTTTTGAACTCGTCAAGTGCGATGCTGTCGATTACAATGATGTCGTTCTCCTGTGCCTTAGAAGAGAAAGCTGATTTCATAGCCAATCTTCTAACCTTTTTATTTACGGAGTAGCTGTAATCACGTGGCTTCGGAGCGAATACTACACCACCGTGTGTCCACTGCGGAGCTCTTGTTGAACCCTGTCTTGCGTGGCCTGTACCCTTCTGTCTCCATGGCTTTCTGCCGCCACCGGATACCTCAGATCTTGTGAGAGCTGACTGTGTACCCTGACGCTGATTAGCCAAATAGTTTACAACTACCTCATGCATAACTGCGGCGTTTGGTTCAATTCCGAAAATGGAATCAGCAAGATTGATTTCCTCAACCTTATTGCCTGTCATATCTACTACTGCTACGTTTGGCATTGCAAAATTCCTCCTTTCCCTTACGCCTTGCAGGTGTCTTTAATTACTACTGTGCCGCCGTTAGGGCCCGGAATAGCACCCTTAATAGCGATGAGATTGTTCTCAGCATCAACCTTAACGATTGCAAGGTTCTGAACTGTAACCTTCTCTGCACCCAAGTGACCTGCCATCTTCTTGCCCTTCCAAACGCGGGACGGGCTGGAGCAGGCACCGATCGAGCCGCCGTGACGAACGCAGGGGCCGGTGCCGT
>JBGVDU010000134.1:0-2205 GCA_045119555.1 Acutalibacteraceae bacterium
GTTTTCATTTATTAATATGCTTGCACCTATTATTTGGAAGCTTATTGTCGGACTTTTCAAAACTCTTTATGAGCAAATTCCTAATCATAGTTTAGATAATATTGGGATTACATATATTTTAACAGTAACTCTTATCCCCGCTGTTGTTATAATCGGTGCAATTCTTTTTGTTGCAGCTTTTGTTGCGATAATTGGGGATTTTATTCAAGTTGGACCTTTGGTCGCAACAGCTCCTTTGGTTCCAAAACTTGATAAGCTTAATCCGACAAAATATTTTAAAAACCTTTTTCAAGTAAAAACGCTGTTTGAACTTTGCAAAAACATTGTTAAAGTTTTTATTTTAGGTTTGGTCGGTTGGACGGTGTATAGAGCCCACTTGGAAAGTATTCTAATGCTGGCAGCTATAGATAACCATTTTGCCGTAATGATAGAATTTGGCAAACTAATTGTAGAATTTATCTACAAAGCTTGTATTGCATTTCTTATTATTGCGGCAGCAGATTATGGCATGACAAAATGGAAATTTTTAAAAGACCAAAAAATGTCTTTTAAAGAAATTAAAGATGAGTACAAAAACTCTGAAGGTGATCCGCACGTGAAAGCAGCTTTAAGACAAAGGCGTATGCAAATGCTACAACAAGGTGCAATGGACTCTGTTCCTGAGGCTGATTTTGTGGTTAGAAATCCGACCCATGTAGCTTGTGCCTTAAAATATGATTCTGAAACGATGCAGTCGCCGACTTTGACCGCAAAAGGGACAGAACTTATTGCAAAAAAAATTATTGATATTGCGACAAAACACAATGTGCCTGTAATTGACAATGCTCCGGTTGCGAGAGCTTTGTTTAGGATGGTTGATATCAATCAACAAATTCCACCTGAATTGTATAAGGCAGTTGCAGAAATCTTATTATTTGTTTATGGATTGAAGAACAAACAACAGGGACAATAAACTACAACCTTCTTAGATAGTAAACTACAACTCTACTAAAGCCATTCACTGCTTGTGTAACCCCATTTCCTCGGAGAGGGAATGACCTAAAGTCGTTCATTTTTCTCGTGTGCATCATTAAACTAACGCTTGTCACACCTTCCTCCGGAGGAGGACCCGAAGGCGGGAGAGGGTGTTATTAATTTTTACATCTTGAAAAAATGTATAAATCTTGGTATGATGTTCTCAGGTTAGTTTAATAAGAGAAGATGGAAAATAACACTTTAATCAAACAATACCTTGGTATTGTGCAAAAAATAGCAAGAGTAGAGCATAGGCGTATACCTAACCATATGTTAGAGTACGAAGAATTGGTTAGTATAGGCATAATAGCCATTCAAACTTTGATTAAAGGTAAAACAGAAGAACAACTTGCTCATTATAACGAAGCTTACATTGGTACTGCTGTAAAATGGGCAATAAGAAATGAATTACGTCACCGTTATAAATGGTATACAATGAAGCATAAAAAAGAAGATGGTGATGAAGATAGTTATGTTTCCGATGTAGTGACCGAGAACGGTGAAGACAGCTCTGAAGACATGGGATTCAGTATATCTCCGACAAAAGTTCGTGAAGCAGTTTACGAAACAATTCTTTCTATTGACGGTTTAGCAGCCGCAGCAACTGATAATGCTTCTCCATTTGATTTTATAAAAGATCCTGCTGCATTACCTGATGAGCAAGCAGAAATTGTTGAAATGAGTAAACTTATTAAACAAGCTATCGCGAAATTACCTCAAAAAGAACGTACAGTAGTTGAATATCGTTTTTATAGAAATATGCAGGCAAAAGATATTGCAATAATGGTAGGGCTTTCACCATCTAGAATTACAAGAATTGTACAATTTTCTTTAAACCAAATCAGGGAATATTTAAAGAGTCGCGGTCGAGTAGATTACTAACATACTCTATTTGTGTTTACACCTTTTATGTAATCTCGTATATTATTAAACGTTTTTGTTAAAAGATAGTTTACTGATTCATGCGTATTATATGCAATATGCGGTGTGATTATTACATTATCCATATTGAATAATTTCTGTGTTACAAGTGCTGTTTCAACACAGTGAGATTCAGAATCTTTTATCACATTGCTGAGTTCTCCCGGATGTGTGCTTAAAAATTCGCATTCTAAAACATCGAGTGCAGCTGCTTTAACTTTGCCTGTAATTAAATTATCATAAAGTGCTTTAATATCAAGAAGTTCGCCT
>JBGVDU010000135.1:0-1899 GCA_045119555.1 Acutalibacteraceae bacterium
AAAAACACTTAGCAGTACAACAGCCGACAGCAAAACGGATATCGCTCGATATGTAACAGATTTTAATTTACTGCTTAACACATATATCACTCCAATCACTTAAGGCTATTGCCATACAGTCAAATATTCGTCTGCGGCACATTCGCCATCATGGTCTGTGTGCTGAACAGCCTCTGCATAAACAAGAATGTCAAATTCAACCAAATCGGCTTCGGTGTAGTCCGCTCCGTCACTCTTTGTTGTTTTTAATGTAACGGTGGTGAACAGATTGGGTGTTTCTTCACCCGGATTCAGAAGCTTTGTGTAATAATAGTAGCCGTCTGTGTCGTTATACTTCCAATTTTCGATATCAATATCGAGGGGCTCACAAAAATCTGCCGCAACGCTTGTCGAAAAATCCGCCCTCATTCTGACGTAACACGGCAGATTTCCCGTGTTTGTCACATGAGGCTTCTTTGTAAACTCAATTCCCGGCTCCAGCTTTTCGGGCGGCTCATACTCCTCGGTAACTTCAATTTCGGTTTCTCCTATTGTAAACGTATTTGTTGCGTTGTCGTTTGCGATCAGATATGCGTAAGTTATTCCAAAGAAGGAAGCACAAACCAATATACATGACAATGCGACAATGATTATTCTCTTTTTCATTATTATATGTACCTCCTGTCATCAGCTCTGCTCTGCGTTCCTGTATTCTTCAAAGGCGTTGGTCATCTTCTCCTTAGTCGTATTTCCGACAACCTCCAAATAATCGGACTGAATTGCGTATGCGTTTATGGGCATTTCAAATTCATAGCCTTTTTCAAGCTCTCCCTCAAGCATATTGACAAATTTCACTTCATCAAATAAAGTTTTTGTTTCGCTATTCGGAGTTAAAATATCGGCGGTGTAAGCATAAACCTCGACTGCATACTTTTCATCATCGGTAACAGATGATTCAATAAGCTCCCAGCCGTCATTTACTTTAAATGTTAAAAGCTTTTGCCAATTTTCGGCATTAACACTTTCATCTTGGTTTACCGTTTTTATGTTTTCTCGAGGGATTTTTACTTCGATATAAACATACAAATTGTTGTCACCCGTATTTTTTACTTTAGGGTCCTTGTCAATACTTCTGTTGGGATAAACAACTTTGTCCTCGGCGGTTAATTTATCCCATTTTTCTTCAACCAAGTCAATATTAACATTTGAAAAAGTAAAATTGTTTGCTCTGCTTTCAACATTCGTTGCCAAATATGCAAAGGTTCCGCCCAACGTACCGGAAGCCAACAGCAAAGTGACAAATAAAACCAAAAAGGAATACTTCTTCTTTCCGCTCATAATAGCACATCCTTTTAACCAAATAATGTTCAACCGTCAGTCTTTACAGTATAATAACACAAATCATTTTCATTTTCAATACATTATTCGCTATTCGGCGATTTTTTTGAGTTATTATCAACAACCTTTGTTAAATTTAATTGTTTATAGCCACAAAAAAATTATGCTAAAAATACTTGTTTAAATTAATAGTATATCATTACGGCATAATAAAACCACTCCAAAAATCGAAACCATGTACGAAAGGATAAAGAGGTATAAAAAGGCTGACAGACAGAACGCCCGCCAACCTTGCCGAAGCAGAGAAAAAGGGGCGAGATGATCGCCCCCCCGGTGCAAAAAAGCCCTATCCATACACACAATGGATAAGGCTATTTTTAATACATAGTATGCGTAAAGCTGAAAGTTTGCGGGTTCTTTACATAGATAAAATATCCATTTTCAAAAAATGATTCATAAAGATTTCTCAAAATTATATATATGTAAAATCATTTTTCTTTCATTTTTAATTTATCCTTCACTGATTTAACTGTAGTAATCCTGTTTCCAGAACTTCTATCATTTTTTCGATTTTTGTATTTA
>JBGVDU010000136.1:0-1119 GCA_045119555.1 Acutalibacteraceae bacterium
CTTTTTCTGCAATATTGTCTATCTCAGACGGTGTGAAATAGCTAAAAGCAAGCCTTAACTCGGGAAGCACTTCAATAAAAGAATCCATAGGCAGTGATTTTATAAGATTATCAACAATAATCACAAATTCGTTTCCGACAAGTACAATATCTCTTGCTGTGGCGAAAAGTCCACGGAGAAAGCAAGCACCCTTTTTTCGCATTTCCTCTGTTCCCGTAAGGTAGCCTTCCACTGCTTTGTTAATGTTGTTTTTATATAAAACATCGCAGCCGTAAAGCAATCCGAGTACTGCACCATAAACGGCAGGCTCAGGATTATCTTTTTCTGCCATAGCTTGAAATGCTTCTATCAAAGTGTTGTACTCCGATTTTAATATATCGTTCGACACAAGATTATAAAGCATTTTACAAATTTTTATACATTCCGAAGAATACTCCGTGCTTACATTGATCATAGACGGCAACATTGTGACTATCTTTTGGAAACACTTGATTAAGAAATATTCGCCTGTTGAATTATCGGATTTATACATTCTTTTCAAAGAATGTAACATATTGAAATAATATATTGCCTTTCCGATTGAAAAGAAATCTCCGTCACCGATAATAATATCGTTCATTTTTTCAGCGAATTTTTCCGATATATCAATTCCCATCAAAAAGCACTCTACATACAATTTTGCGGCACCGCTGCATTTTTGTTCCTCTATCAAGCGTTTGGCGGAAACAATGACACAAACCTCTTCAACAGTCGCACCGTAGGCACCGAAATCAATCAAGGCGGAATCGGTATTAATACTTCGTTTATAGGACCATATCTCACGAATACGGCTTCTGTCGGTATTGTTTATAATATCCGCACCCTTTAAGCGTTTTGCAAAGCCTGTTTTGAGAAAATTCAAACGATAAAAGAAACGGCTTATTTCCATATTGCTCGGTTTAGCAAATATATCAAGCTCAATTTTTTGCTCAATGATATTGTTGATTTTCAGTCGATACTTTTCAGACAGCTCTTCGAAATTCTTTATCAATGGGAGCTTTTCAGCCGTGTCGCATAATTTTCCGATTTCGTCACCTGTTGCGACCTTGCTTAATATTCTCAAAGGTACACTGCTTGCGG